>NZ_JBIQOC010000030.1:0-673 GCF_044130295.1 Acinetobacter uliginosus
TGTAATTCATGAAAACCTTCAAAGGACAATAAATCATCTTCATCTTGATGCACAATATAAAACCTCTGCTGTTCTTTTAACTGAGTCTTAAATAATTGTACAAAGCCAAAATCTTTGAGCCAGATCACTTGACCCTGATGGAAATCTGGCAATAAGCGCAGTTGAAACCATTGTCCTTTTTCTGGGGAAACCTTACGGTTACAGTCGATACCAAACATAAATCGAATACCATATTTTCTTATGGTTTTTAGATTTCCAGTCGATGTAAGAGGTGGTCCCACATGTTTGAACAACTAAAAGCTTATTTATAAGTGATACTCTGCTCTAGTTAAGCTACCTTATTTTGTTGTGGTAGCTGGTCATAGTAAAACTCATCTGGAGTCATTTTGTCCAGACTCGAATGAGGTCGTTTCAAATTATAAAATTCAAAATATGCGTTTAATTGCTTCTTCGCATCCAAAACATTGCTGTAGGCTTTGAGATACACCTCTTCATATTTAACGCTCCGCCATAATCGTTCAACCATCACATTATCGACCTATGAGCAGTATACTGCGCAAGTTTACCGTCCATACTGATTTGAATGCCATTTGATTTCAATACATCAATAAATGCATCACTGGTAAACTGACTGCCTTGGTCTGTATTAAATATTTCAGGTCGACCATATTTT
>NZ_JBIQOC010000031.1:0-37098 GCF_044130295.1 Acinetobacter uliginosus
GGGTAGAGTACAAGTTGCTGTAGAAGCATTTTTAATTCGTCTGATCACAGATGCTTTATAAAGTATTTTAATACTTTTTTGAATCCGTCAATGCGTAAGTCCTACTTTCTTAAATTCCTGTTCCAACACACCACGTAAATGCGCTGAAGCAACAAAGCTCCCGCCTGTTTTTGGCTTACCGCCTTCACCGGCACCCGACATAGAAATGCGGATTTCTTTCGGGTTGGCGGCATGGATGTGTAAACTTAAACCGAATGCGGAGAGGGCTAGAAATGTTGCCGCAATTTTTTTAGAAAAAAGTTTCATTAAATCTGTTCCTTAACAATCAAAATTAAAAGGTGTACTGGAATTGCGCCTGCAATTCGTTAGTGTCTTTTTGGGTGGCAGTCTCAATGTCATAAATGTAGTGATTGAGCTGTAACTGGAATTTGGTGGTCTGGGCAAAAAACAGGTTGAGACCCAGTGAATGAATGTCATATTCACCTATACGGCCACTTGCACTATCGAGATAATCTTTCTGATTTTTATTCGGGTTATAGCTGTCGTAACGGTAGTAACCCTGAACTGATTTCGGCCAGAAATCATCAAACTTGGCATTGGATTTAATGCTGTTATAGAACTGGTCACCCAAGGTATAAAATGCAGTGACGGTATGGCCTTCTGCTTTGGCTTCTTTTATGGCTGGTACAGTCGTATCGATATAATTTGTCTTGCCCTGCAGATATTCATAGGTCACGCCAAAGGGTGCATGGTTGTAATACACGTCAAAACCAAGGCGATCACGTTTGGCTTTGTTGTCGCTAATGCCTGAGCCGGATAATTTTGCTTCGCCTTTAATATAGGACGCACCGAATTTCAGCTCGCGAAGCCAGCTGGCATAATCCACAGGTAAGGTAAATGCCACGCGACCAATATAATCTTTGCTATTGTTGTCATCGGTTTTATTACTGCCATTACCGTTGGTCACCCCAAGCGCGTATTCAAATAGTGGGGCACGATAGTTCGCACCATAGTCCACAAATGGCTTGACATCGCCACGCACAATCAAGCCATTTTGACGGGTAAATAAACCTAGATACGTGGGTGCGGTTGCAGTGCTGATAGTGGGGCGTAAATCTTCCGGAGATTGCACATCCAAGCCGAATGGCAAGAGTTGTTGACCCAAAGTCAGGTTCAGCTTGGGAACTTCTGCACCGCCATTGGTGGAAAATACGTGATAGCGCAGATAAGCATCCAGCAAGTTAAAGTTACTGTTGTTGCTGCCATCATTACGTTTTGAATAGCCGAATGAGGCTTGGTAATCGAGGTTTTTGCCTTCGTTATAATCTTTAAACAAGTTACCGCGCACGCCCAGCAATGCCGTACCCACATCAAAGCTCGATTTAGGCGTATTGGGCGCAGTGTTATTGTCCTGCACATTGGCACGCAGTTGCACCGTACCGAATAAAGTCGTATCGCGGGTCGACTTCACGGTTTGACGTTCATACTGACGAGACTGGTCATATTTATAGTTTTCGATATCGGCACGTAAACCTTCAATATCGTCGGATGTTGCAGGGGTCGCTTCAGCCGTTACGACTTCTTCGCCAGTTTCGCTGTCTTGAGCGGTCAGTTCTTCGCTGTTATCCGCATTCACAGTGGCTGGAACAACTGCTTTTTTTGTGGATGTCGAACTTTGCACTTCCACTGCATTTAAACGCTGTTGTAAAACTTCAATCTGCTTTTTGAGTCCCTCCAATTGCTTGTTGAGAGTGGCATCCTGGGCAAAACTAAAACTCGATGTCGTCGTCAGAATAAATCCAATCGCAACAGTTAAACTCGTCTTTCTAATTGTTACATTCACTTCATCTATTGTTTTAAATACAAAATTTCCCCTACCCCATGCCAAAGGCATGAGGTTGTTTCAATTTTCCAAATAGTTAGGTTTAAGCGGCCTGATTGTTTTTCAGTTTGTGTTCAACTTGCGTTCCCTTGAAGAAATCAGGATTATTCTCGGTATAGAATTGGTATGGATTGGTGAATACCAGGGCCTTGAAGTCTTCTGCCGTAATCGCGCCTTCTTGAACCAGATCCCAAGTTTCTGCCAACGGCTCAGTTAATTCAGGCACATCCCAATGGCCTGAATCTGATGAATAGAGCGCATTAATTTTCTGACCAAATGGATTACCTTTAGGATTCAATGCACCGACAATCGTGCGATCGTCTGCTTCATTGCCAAAATAGAAGTTCGGTACCCAGCGATCCCAAATGTCTTGTTTGTTTTGTATTTTGGCCAAGGCAAAATCATTTATTTCAGCTGGATTTTGCGTCTGGAAACGTGAAGTTGAAGCCACGCCAAATAAACTCTCGATAATCTCAGCTTCATTCAGTTCACGACCCTGGTACAATGTATGTCCATATTGACGATAGAGCTCTAGCGCCAATTCACGGTTTAGCCGCTCAGGGTTGTACTGTTGCACATGTTCATTACCGCGTTTTTCAAAACGGTCAACCAGATGAGTTAACACATTTTGTCCCCAGGCAGCCCCTGCTTCCAAAAGTGCAATACGAAGCTGTGGAATACGTTCAGTGACACCGCCAAAAAACAAGGCTTTGGCCAATGCTTCAGAGGCATCGGCAAAATGGTTAATGTGGTTAAACATATAATTGCTTGGTGAATTACGTGCCACCCAGCTTTGACTGCCCGAGTGCGTCGACAGGTTAATCCCCAAATCCACACTCTTTTGCCAGAACGGGTCGTAGTCATATTCACTGTCAATACCGAAGAAATCTAACCAGTAAGCATAACGACGCAGGTCTGTATCTTCAGGATATTTCTCTGCAACAGCCTGAATTGGACGACGTACTGCACCCGGAATCAGGGCAGCTTTTAATCCCAACTTTTGTGCAAACTCGAGTTCCTCAATCCCTTCTTGCGGCGTATTCAGCGGAATCGCAGCCACTGGCGTCAGACGGTAGCATAAGGCTTATAGATGTCGGCATGGAAATGGTTAATTGCACGGGTTAAGGACAGACGCAGGTCATCATTGGATGAATTAATTGGAAATAAAGACAGATTCGGATAGAGCACAGCATAGTCCGTACCGAGTTCTTCCAGACGCTCATACAATAAGCCCGGTAAGGCAACCGTTGCCAAGTCATAAGTATTTTCTGAAGGGAGTGCCCAAAATGGCGGACGGAATAGACGACGGTTTTTACGTTCTTCCGGGCTAGCGTTGTACCACTCTGCCGCTAATGCGTTTAAACCATTACTTTTTAAATGGCTATGAAATACATCGACCACACGTGAACCCCCATACTGCGCAATATAATCCTCCAGAGCCGGACTATAGGCATTGGTATGGATATCCGTATCAATCACCGGATAATCAAGTTGAGAACGCACTTGAGCAGCACGCGATTGTTTTGCCTTTAAATCTTTTAAAACTGTCATGAGGTTTACCTAATTTCTTATCATTACACCTCCCTGTTATTACAACAAGCATGCCAACATTTTAAGTTATTATTTTATATATAATTATTACCATTATCCCAACCAAATATGTTGGTTTTAACGCGATATGTGTGTTGATAATTCAACACTTGCTTATTTAAATTCAGCTGGTTTTTTTATTTTTATTTCTTATTTTTAGATATCAAATTATTTCTGAGTCTCTCCTATCACTTTAATTGACGGGTTAAAACTTAAAAAAGCATACTTTGGAGAGGATTTGAAAAGCTGCATTTCAGCACATAAAAAAACCCGCAATTTGCGGGTTTTTTAAAAGCCGTATTTTTAAGCCGATTTTTTGTTTTTATTGCTTAACTTGGTGGCAAATGCTGTGACACGCTGATAACCGGTCGGCAAAATACGCTGGATTAAATCCAGGGTTTTGGCGTCGTTGCCAATCAGCAGACGGCGCTTGTCTTTTTGCACTGCTTCCAAAATTTGGCGGGCTGCTTCTTCAGGCGGACAACGTAATAATTTATTAAAAGACCTGGCTGATTTTTCCGGATGCATGCCTAAAGACCGGATACTGTCATTCATTTTTGCTGCATTGGCAATATTGGTCCGAATACCGCCAGGATGTACACACAGCGCGCTAACACCGCAGTTTTCAATATCCAGTTCCTGCCGCAAGGATTCGGTAAAACCACGCACAGCAAACTTGGTCGCGTTATAGGCAGACTGGGTCGGCTGTGCGGTTAGGCCAAACAGGCTGGAAATATTGATGATATGCCCTTCACCCGATTGTTTGATTAAAGGCAAGAACTCTTTGGTGCCATACACCACGCCCCAGAAATTAATATTCACAATCCATTCCAGTTCTTCGTAACTCGCCCCTTCCACGGTTGAGCCCAATGCCACACCGGCATTGTTAAAAATCATGTTGACGGAACCATGATCCTGAACAGTTTCAGCAGCCCACGCGCGCACTTCTTCCAGTTTGGCCACATTGACTTTTTTTATCGTCACACGGACATGACTGTCTTTGACCAGTTCAACTGTTTTCGCCAAACCCTGTTCATTGACATCACTTAAAGACAAATGGCAGCCTTGCTTGGCCAAAAGTACGGCCAATTGCTGCCCAATACCCGACCCTGCACCAGTAATGGCTGCGACTTTATTTTTAAAATTTTTCATGAGCTATCCTTATTCAGCTTGCTGCCTCATCCATCTAAACATTTCGATTGTTTTTCTGTCTGGAAGATTGCAGTTCATCCATCCAATATAATTTTGACAATAACAATTGTCAATATAATATATGGTCTATTCCTCCCTGTACTGGAAAAGCTGCTGCTTTGTTTTAAACATAGGTCTAAAGATAAATTATTGTTAATATAAGGCAAAACCTCGATTTCATTCGGCACACCACATCTATGACTGAACAGCACAAAAATTTCGAAGAAAATCAAAATAAACCGGCAAAAACCAAAGAACGTCAATTTAAAGGGATGTCTTTAAGCGAACGTAAACAGGCACGTCGAGAAAAACTGATTGAAGCCGGAATTGAAGCCTATGGTACACATGGTTTTTTTGCAGTCACAGTCAAAGATATTTGTACGGAAGCCAAACTGACTGAACGCTATTTCTATGAATCCTTTAAGAAAAGTGATGAACTGTTTCAGACCATCTTTTTAAAGCTGATTGATCAGTTACAGCACAATGTCACGCAGGCGATTATGCAGGCCTCGACCGATCCGCGGAAAATGATCGAAGCCGGTTTAACCGCCCTGCTCACCACCTTGAAAGACAATCCGGGTATGGCACGGATTATTTATATTGATGCCATGCTGGTTCAGGAGCTGCATAACCAGGCCACCATCCATGAAACCATGTCACGTTTTGACCGTATGATTCATGCCTTTGTGATGCTGATGATGCCGAACATTAACCGCTCTGAATGTGAAATTTCGATGATTTCGACCGGTTTAAATGGCTATGTCACGCAAATCGCCATCCGCTGGGTGGTCAGTGGTTTCAAGCTCTCCATAGAGGATGTACTGTCTTCTTGCAGTATCGTTTTTTTATCACTGCTTGAGACTTTTTCGAAAAAAGAAAAAATATGATTCCGGCACAGCCCTGGTCACCAAACTATCAAAAAATACTCAACACCTTGAATTTAATATATTTATCTAACTGATTTATTTTAAATTCTTGATTGTATCTTATTTTAAATTGTGACAATTTTTTTGCTAAATTCAGTCGAACTACCTATTCTGCAATGATACTGTCATAATTAATCTTTGTAATAAGCCTGTCATAAATATAAAACGGTCCACCGTTTACGTGAAATAGGGTATTGCGCTGTGAAAGATGACTATATATTAATCGTCGATGATGAGCTCCCGATCCGGGAAATGATCCATACCTCGCTGGATATGGCGGGCTTCCAATGCCTACAGGCTGAAGATGCCAAACAGGCCCATCAAATGATTGTGGATCAACGCCCTGTGCTTATTCTACTCGACTGGATGTTACCGGGTGGTGTCAGCGGTGTAGATCTGTGCCGCCGTCTGAAACGCGATGAAACCCTATCAGAAATTCCCGTGATCATGCTCACTGCCCGCGCTGAAGAAGACCATAAAGTACAAGGTCTGGATGCCGGTGCAGATGACTATATGACCAAACCGTTTTCCACCCGTGAACTGGTTTCCCGCATTAAGGCCGTGTTACGCCGTGCCAATGCCCTAAACGGTGAAAAAACTATTGATGCTAATGGTCTGGTACTCGACCCTGTCAGCCAGCGGGTCAGTCATGGTCATAATATTTTAGAAATGGGACCCACAGAATACCGTTTATTGGCCTTTTTTATGACGCATCCGGAACGTGCCTATACCCGTGCTCAATTGCTGGATCAGGTCTGGGGTGGTAACGTATATATTGAAGATCGTACCATTGACGTACATATCCGTCGTTTGCGTAAAGTGCTGGAACCGTTTGGTGCAGACCGTTATGTACAAACGGTTCGTGGTACAGGTTACCGTTTTTCTACCCGCGCAGATGTCGCTTTAGGTTAGTCGTCATTTAGGTCAACTATATTTTATGTATGAACCCTACCCCGTCCCGGAACTTGCGCGAGAACATAAACAGTTTCGTTACAGCAGTTTATGGACTTTTGCCAAGCAAGATTTACGTCTGCTGGCCTTTTTATTGCTGATCGCAGGTTTAATCGGTTTAGGGATTGGGTATTTCTGGATTTTTATTCTCATCGCCCTTACGGTGTTTTTTGCCTTGCAATTGCGTTCACTGTATCTGGTCAATGAATGGATTTCCAACCGTCCTTATGATGTGCCACCCAGTTTAAATGGCATCTGGGGAGCCTTGCTGTTTAATGTCTATCGTTCGCAGCGTCAGGAGCGTATTGTTCAGGCAGAAATGGTCGGCCTGATTGATCGGGCGCAATCTTCACTGGTGGCGCTGGCTGAAGCGGTGGTACTAATTGATGATCTGCACCAGATTGAATGGTGGAATCCGGCCGCAGAAAAACTCCTGGGTATTCAACCGCTAGATCGCGGTCGCAATATTTTAACCATTCTGCGCCAGCCCAGTTTTATTGAATATTTTAACCATATTGACGAAGCACCCGATGGCCTGAAAATGAAATCTTCGGCCTTTGAAGACCATTATGTACAAGTCAAAATGACCCGCTTTGGTGGGGAAAGCCGCTTACTGGTGGCTTATGACGTGACCCGCATGCATAATCTGGAACAGATGCGCACAGACTTTGTCGACAATATTTCCCATGAATTACGTACCCCGCTTACCGTACTCAGCGGTTATATTGAAACCTTTACCGATCAGGAAGATTTAAACCCGCGCTGGAAACGTGCCTTCGACCAGATGCAGGCGCAAACCAAGCGAATGAATGCCTTGGTGAATGATCTATTGCTATTGTCGCGTTTAGAAAATGACAAAAAAATCGCGAAAAACCAGATTATTGAAATGCCAAGTCTGATGAACCAGCTGTTTGATGACGCACAAGCCTATAATGTCGACTATCACCATGCGCTCAATCTCAACATTGACAGTCATTGTGACCTGATCGGTTCCGAGACCGAGCTGGCCAGTGCCTTTAGCAACCTGATTACCAATGCCATTAAGTACACCCCTAAAGGTGGAACCATTACCATGGGCTGGCATGATGACGGTGAACACGGTATCTTTACCGTTCAAGATACCGGCATCGGGATTGACCCCAAACATTTGCCACGTTTAACCGAACGTTTCTATCGTGTGGATAGTGCGCGTAGCCGTCAAACCGGTGGCACTGGCTTAGGTCTGGCTATTGTCAAACATGTGTTGATGCAACACGGCGCACATCTGGAAATTGAATCCAAAGAGAATGAAGGCTCGACTTTTAAAGTCATTTTCCCTAAAGAACGCCTGTACAAACTCTGCTAGACCTGCCTATTTTAACCTTGATCTAAAACAGGCCACCTACCTGTTTTAAGTCAGGCTTTGTTCCTTGAACCTGGCTCGCTGAAAAGCAGGCCGTTCCTCAAGACGTTTCAGATATTTGGTTATATTGGGATATGAACCGGATGTTCTGGATTGAATGGCATCGAGTGGAAACCACATCTGAATATCGGCAAAAGAAAATGTTCCGGCAAAATACTCATGCGTGGACAAGTAATCTTCCAGATAAGCAATATGATCTTTTAAACGCGGATGAATAAATCCCGCCTTCACGCCAGAAGTAATTTTATGTGCCACTGGCTTAATCAGCCAGGGTACACGTTTCGGTACATTGTTCATCACCAGTTGCATCAGCAATAACGGCATTAAGGAGCCTTCGGCATAGTGCATCCAGTAGCGGTATTGTTGCTGGTCTTTTTTGGCCTTCGGCTTAAATTTCTGCGCTGTATCATAACTTTCTTGCAAATGCTGCAAAATCACTGCCGATTCAACAATAGTCTGGTCCTCATCAGTCAAGATCGGTGCTTTAGCCAAGGGATGAACCAGTTTTAATTCAGGTGGTGCCGCAAAAGTAGGTAAACGTTTATAAAACTTGACCTGATAATCTTGAGCCAGTTCTTCCAAAGCCCATAAAATTCGAAAAGAACGCGATTGATCTAAATGGTGCAGTGTAATCATTATTTTTTTGACCTCTATTTTTATATTTTGATCATGACCGATCTACTGGAAAAATGACATTCTGCTTTGTAGACAATGTCATGACTATCGGATCATGGATTTAAAGCAGAACCGTCTTAATGTCCAGACTGCGTAACAGTGTCTTGGTGACTGGTGTTTTACTGCTGATGTCTAAAAGTTTTTGTTTCAGTTCATCCGATAAGGGCTGAGCAAAAGACAAGCGACGCTCAATCGATTCTTTACCTTCTTTATTGACATTAAAATCGGCTTCTACAGAAAATTGACCGAGTTCTATATCTTTATGACTGGCATACATGCGCAAAGTAATCATGGTGCAAGAAACCAGTCCGGAACAAATAAAATCATAAGGTGCAGGACCCTGATCTTGCCCGCCCAAGAATTCAGGTTTATCCGTCATAAACTGGTGTTTGCCACTTTTCACTTCGCCTGACCAAGGTTCATCCAGGCTCTGTACTTCTGCATTTGCAATAATGGCCATATTCAAACATCCTGAATTTTATTGTTATTTTGAGGCTCGCATTTTATTGGGGAATGCAGGTGCTTCCAGGCGAGGTCCCAGATAGTCAGGAATGGTGCCAAAACGGTCATCCTGATTCATCCACTGGTCACGGGCTTGGCAAAGCTCTTCCTGAGTCCGCCCGACAAAGTTCCACCACAGTAATATCGGTGACTCGAAAGGTTCACCACCCAACAACAGTACTCGACTGCCTTTATGTAAGCGGATTTCAATTTCAGTCATGCCTGGTTCAAGCACGACCATGTTGTCGTCTGTCAGTTCATGACCGTTGACTTCAGCAGCCCCCTCCAGCACCATAAAACCATATTCAAATTCCGGATTCAGTTGAATTCGGGTGGTGGTGGATTCCTGTGCAGTTAAATCCACACCCAGCAATTCGCTATGCACCGCAACCGGGGACCGGGTTTGCAAGAACTCCCCCACCAGTACGGTAAATTCAACCTGATCTTTTTCCACCACCGGCAGTTCCGGATAATGATCAAAACGCGGCGCCATATTAATCTTGTCATCCGGCAAGGCAATCCAGAGCTGTGCAGCGTGCATATGGGTTTCGGTTTCCGGTGCCACTTCAGTATGGGAAATGCCATATCCTGCGGTCATTAAATTGACCTGTTTGGGACGAATCAGCTGTTTGCTACCCAAGCTGTCGGTATGCATCATTGTACCTTCAATCATCCAGGTAAAAGTCTGCAAACCAATATGCGGATGCGGTCCTACATCCAGACCATCACCTTGAGGAAAAGTCACGGGACCCGCATGATCCAGAAAGCACCATGCCCCAATTAAACGCTTATGGCGACTGGGCAAGGCGCGCTTAATCACCGTGCCCTGTCCAATTTCCGCACTACGCAAAGGAAATTCCTGAATAAAGCGGTTTACGTATTTTTCACAATCGTCCGAATTGGAAAGCTCTGTATAGCTGCTATTGGTCATATGACTATCCTGAATTTCATGAACACGACTGTTCTTGTAAGTCCTACCTATTGTTATCAATCATATAGACTCTTCATCATTCAGCCTATAGTTAAAGTTAGTACGCTGAATACTATGGACAGGACAATATTATTTTTGAAATTTTCTTCATAAAACAAGGCCTAAACGCGATAAATGATTGACTATTTTTACCCTATTCATATGAATTTTATAGGAAAAAAATTTTTTGTCACAATTATAGCGATGACTTACCCAGTCTTCTGTATACAGATATTTTTCCTCAGCATACTATTTCTCCCTGACCAATCTGCTATAGAAGAGGATAATCATGTCCCAAGGACAGCAGGAAAATTTTCATTACTCTGAAAATCAAGAATATAATCATATCGGGAACAATGAAGATAAATATTCCAATATCGGAACTGCCATTTTACCCAAGCAGCTGTGTACGCTCGCCAATCAAAAACAGATAGAACACCAACTAGAACATCCTAGCACCCGTATTCCGGAACAATTTCAACAATACTATCTGGATTATCAAAATAAGCACCAACGACAGTTTTTAAAATGCGTCAATTTTATTGGTCAGCTGACTTTTTTAAGCTATTTCTTTGTCGATTGGGTTTTATTACCGGACATTGGCATGCTGTCCGGTATTGCACGGCTCAGTCTTGTCATCTTGGCACTGTCGGTCAACTGGCTGGCTTTCCGCTACTGCAAGAATATTAAAATTCTGGATAGCCTGCTGCCAGCATCTGTTGCAGCTGCAGCTGCAATATGGCTTGAACTGCTGTATTTATCACATAGTCCCGTTGTGAATACGTATCTCTACGCCAGCATCATTTTTATTTTATTGGGCAATTTATGCATACAGGTATCTTTTCGTAATTCCATTTTTAGTTCCCTGCTGATTAGTGCGGTGATTTTTAATGGCGTATTCAGGTTAGTCAGCGTCCAGGAACTGATTTTATTTTCACTCATTTACGCGCCGGTTTTATTGCTCAGCATGTATATCAGCTGGAATAACACCTTAAATTCAAAACGTAATTTTTTGCGGGTGTTACTCAATGACTGGAACTATTACACCTTAACTGAAATGGCGCATACGGATGAACTGACCCAGCTATATAACCGCCGACAATTTTTACAACTGGCCGAACAGAACATACAGCAATGGCCCAAATATAATTTAACCTGTCTATTGATGTTTGATATCGACTTTTTTAAGAATATTAATGATACCTATGGTCATGATGTTGGAGATGAAGTGCTGCGGGTACTGGCTGATATTACTCGCCGGGAAATGCGTCATAGCGATGTACTGGCCCGTTTTGGGGGGGAAGAATTTATTGCTTTGCTACCCGATACCACACTGGAAGATGCGATGAATATTGCCAACCGCTTATGCCAAAAAATTGAAAGCCATCAAATTTGTGTTAAAGATAAGTGCTTTTTTAATTTCAGTGTGTCGATTGGGGTATCTCAACTGCAGCCGAATCAAAGTGATTTAAACCTGCTGATTAAAAATGCCGATATTGCACTCTACCAAGCCAAGAAAAATGGACGCAATCAGGTGGCGATTTATACCCATGAATAATTAGAAATTATCCTCATCGAAACGGTCTTGGTCTATTTTATAAATATGAAAACTGCGCTCGACTTGCATACTCAAGCCGAATTTAGTGGCTCAAAATATTTATTCCTATTCTTCAATAGATTAATTTTTTAAAATGTAAAAAAGAGCACCTAAGCGCTCTTTTTATTGGAACAATTCTAGGTTTCTAAACTGCCGCGCGCATCTTGCACAAAATTCAAAGCAATGCTTTTAATTTTGCTCATGGCGTAATTTAGGCAGGAAGCAGTGCTTCCTGAAACCCTGAGAGGTGAAATAACAAAGCACTGCTTTGTCACCTCGCAAGACTTTCAGCTATGCTGAAAGTTACTCCCATTCAATCGTTGCTGGTGGCTTAGATGACACGTCATAAACCACACGTGAAACATCTTTGATTTCGTTCATGATACGCGTTGAAATCTTGTCTACCAGTTCATATGGAAGATGCGCGAAACGTGCTGTCATAAAGTCCACAGTTTCAACGGCACGAAGTGCAATTACCCATGCATAACGACGGCCATCGCCCACTACACCAACAGATTTAACCGGTTGGAATACAGCGAAGGCTTGAGCAGTTTTGTCATACCAACCGCTGGCACGAAGTTCTTGCATGAAGATGTCATCAGCCAGACGAAGAATGTCGGCATATTCTTTTTTCACTTCACCCAAAATACGCACGCCCAAACCTGGACCCGGGAATGGATGACGATAAAGCATTTCGTGTGGCAAACCTAAAGTAGTACCTAAACGGCGTACTTCATCTTTAAACAGGTCACGGATTGGCTCAACCAGTTCAAAGGCTAAATCTTCTGGTAAACCGCCCACATTGTGGTGTGATTTAATTACGTGTGCCTTACCGTTTTTAGTTGCAGCTGATTCAATCACGTCCGGGTAAATTGTGCCTTGTGCAAGGAAATTTACGCCATCAAGTTTACGTGCTTCTTCAGCAAAGACTTCAATGAATTCACGACCAATGATTTTACGTTTTTTCTCAGGGTCAACTTCACCTGCGAGAGCGGACAAGAAACGGTTTTCAGCATCGGCACGAATTACACGGATACCCATATTTTTCGCAAACATATCCATCACTTGCTCGCCTTCGTTCAAACGAAGCAAGCCATTATCTACGAATACGCAAGTCAATTGGTCGCCAATGGCTTTATGAAGAAGCGCAGCAACTACAGATGAATCTACGCCACCTGAAAGACCAAGCAATACTTTTTGATCACCAATCTGTTCACGTAACTGTTCAACACGCAGGTCGATGATGTTTTCCGAGTTCCAAAGATTACGGCAACCACAAATGCTGTGTACAAAGTTAGACAATAACTCGGCACCTTTTGCAGTATGGGTCACTTCCGGGTGGAACTGTACACCGTAGAAACGACGTTTTTCATCGCTTACCGCTGCAAATGGACAGCTTGGTGTACTGGCAGTCACCTGGAAACCTTCCGGAATTGCACTGACTTTATCGCCATGGCTCATCCAAACATTGAGTTTGTTTTCACCATCGTCTAAATCACCCAAAAGCTGGTCACGAACCAAAACGTCTACCGCAGCATAACCAAATTCATGCACGGTACCTGGCTCTACTTTACCGCCAAGCTGTTCGGACATGGTTTGCAAGCCGTAGCAAATACCCAATACAGGTACACCCAGGTTGAATACAACTTCAGGCGCACGTGGACTACCTTCTTCATGAACACTTTCCGGACCACCCGACAAGATGATACCGTTTGGTTTAAATGCGCGAATGTCTTCTTCAGACATGTCATAGGCATACATTTCAGAATATACGCCAGCTTCACGTACACGACGTGCAATAAGCTGACTGTATTGAGAACCGAAATCCAGAATCAGGATGCGGTCTTCAGTGATTTGAGTATTGGTAGTCATGACAAACAACTATGCAAGGCAAACGAAATAAGCGCTGCATTCTATCATTTTTCGGCGCATTAAGCACACTATTCGCACAAGGCTTTCAATTCGTTGATTGCATTATATTTCTGGCACAACAAGGCACCAGTCGGATGCCTTATTTATGTTACCATTTTTCTATTTTCACGATTTAGATATCCTTCAATTTCATCATGATGGATATCGACCTCATCTGTTTAGACCGTGTCGTATGCTCTCTAGGACTTTGGTGATTAAGTCAAATCTTGCAGCTTAGTTCTGATTATACCAAAGCCATTTATCCTTTGGATTTACCAGTTTTTCTATTTTAACAACATCGATGTTGGTGGATTGATCACTTTGAGTATCCACTTCACCCATCACTTTCACCTGATCACCGGCCTTTAAGCCCATCGGTTTCTAAAAATCATCATCTACATCAATGTCAATTGAACCGGAACCATCTTTGAGTTCAAAATGATCGCCCCGTATTCATTTGACAATAACGCCGGATAATGTCACTGCAGTTTCATCTGCCAGTTGTTTTGCTTCTACAACCGTTACCATATTTTGGGCAGCTTCATTCACGATCATCTGATCACTTTTACCCGCCCAAGATGCTGTAGAAAACATTACACCAGAGATAAAAATTACCCATAACATTTGCTTCATGGCTGACTCCACTTTGGTAGCTTCATCAAGCTTTATTGAAGCAAAATCCTGGCAATTTGTACGCAGCTTTTATGTACTGTGCATAGGTTTTATGTAATTACAAAAAGACCTGTATCAGCTGAAGTTAGCCTTGTACTTTCCTCAATCCTGGTGATGATCTCTCTAGCATGGCATCTACACTGAATTTACCTGCACCATGCAACATCAAGAACAATAGTCCACCAGTCATGGTAATATTTTTCATCAGGTGAATGGCATCATCCGGAGTCCCGGTGCCGTGGAAAATAAAGCCGCAAATAAAGGTAAAATGGCTAAGCCCAAAGCAGCCAGGCGGGCCTGAAAGCCAAAGAACAGGGCCAGACCACCACCAGCGACGACTAGGATGCTCAAAGGCAGCAGACTGCCCGGTACACCTTTAGATTCCATATAGCCGGCAGTTGCAGCATAAGCATTGATTTTCATCCAGCCTGACATCAGAAAAATATAGGCCATCAATACACGTGCAACCAGAGCAATAAAAGCATCGGTCTGCGGACCTTGTAGCAGATTTTTTATAGAAGTATTCGGATTGAACATGAGGTCACCTTTTGATTTTTTGTTTTAATGACCTTTTCATCCTAAGGCTGTTTTTATCAGGATCAATAAATAATTTGTAAGATAAATCATTGCAACAAAGGAAAAGATGAAAACGCAATTAATTTTATTTTTGGTACTGACTTTCATGCCCCAGACTGCTAGGATTTCAGCACATTTTTGCTGTCTGTAGCGCCATGGAACTGCTTGATTTTATCTTACACGTTGATGCCCATCTGCTCGAATTTATCACCGATTACGGCGTGTGGATTTATGCCATTCTTTTCTTGATTATTTTTGTAGAAACCGGTTTGGTGGTTATGCCGTTTCTGCCAGGTGACAGCCTACTGTTCGCAGCAGGAGCCTTAGCAGCGTCCACAGGCGCAATGAATCCTTATATTCTGGTCATCTTGCTGTTTACTGCCGCAGTATTGGGCGACACGCTGAATTATCATATTGGTAAATTTATTGGACCGCGTGTCTTTGAAATTGAATCACGGTTCATTAATAAAAAGCATTTAACCTATACGCAAAAATTCTTTGAAAAACATGGCGGAAAAACTATTATTTTTGCCCGTTTTATTCCTTTCGCCCGTACTTTTGCCCCGTTTGTCGCCGGTGCAGGTCACATGAATTATAAATATTTCCTCAGCTTTAATGTCATTGGTGCCATTTGCTGGGTCGGTTCTTTTGTGATTTTAGGCTACTTATTTGGCAATATGCCGATTGTTAAAGACAATTTTACCCATCTGATTTTTGGCATCATTATTATTAGTGTCTTGCCGGGCATTATTGGTTTTATTCGCCAGAAACTCAAAAAGGCGCATTAAAAGAAGCGAATCACAACGGGTAACATACACATAATCAGCAACATGGCCGATCCTTTATATAATAGATCGGCTTTTATTTGCCTAGACTGACCCGCCAGAATAGCCCGCCCAAAAAACATCCAGAACACCACAGTAGGTAACAGGACCAGACTGAACATTGCAAATACTAAAATAAAATTGGTGGGATTGTTCCAGGTTTCAAGCGGTAAAACACCGGCAGCAAATAATAAGGCTTTAGGATTTTTGAAGGTAGAAAAGAACAGTTGCCGAGGTCGGATCGAAGGATGACGTTGATTATGCTTTTCTAAATCTGATGCTTTCCACAAATGAAAAGCCATCCAACTCACATAAATGGCGCTACAAAAATGCAGGATATGAATAAAGTTCGGCCATACTGGATCACACAAATGAATAAGTAATGCCCACAAATTAATGGCATAAAAATAGCCAAGCATTTTTGCCGGAATAAATAGACTGGTTTTAGCAATGCCTTGTTGATAAGCCGAGCTTGCAAGTAATGCATTGGTTGGACCCGGAATCATCAATACCGCAATCACTGCCAATACAAAAAGCCAACTCTCGATCATACATACCTGATATCACCATCCTGATGGAGCACACCATATATGAAACCGATAAAAAATGACAAGTATTTCTCGATAAAAAAACATCACCTGATGCGTTTAAAGATTCCATCAAAAAATAATAACCAGTTGATATTAATAATATTTACATTGAAAAATTTTGCTAATATTTTATCACCCTGCTGTCGGGTACAGTACCTCAACAGCGGGATAAATTGATGAATTATTGAACTTTATTACGAACAATAATTGGGCAGTTTTTGAATTTTGCTGCCTGAACCACGGCTTCCTGTTCACCCAATAGACGTGCCAGTTCAGTGTTTTTACTATTTGAAGATTGTCCCATATTGACTGAAACACTCGGAGCGATTCCCCAGCCGCCATGACTGCCCCAACCACCGCCTACACCGACACCCACACCGACGCCAGTGCGTTTTGGTGCCTGCACACCATTGTCGATATATTGCTGAATACGATTATATTCACTTTGCAATTGCTGGCAATTGAGCGCTTGATACTGAGTCGGAGAAACATAACTCGGTTTCACCGTCGTTGCACAAGCACTCAATAAAACCGTACTTCCCAAAAGGAAGCCTAGATAAATCGTTTTCATGAGAAATCTCAATACTTATATATGCTCAATTTCATTGAACAACGATTGATAGGCTTGCGTCAATTTATGATCAGTTGCCAAATAGATTAAAGGCTGATTTTTAAGATGCGATTCCTTCATTAAAATGGACGGCGGCAACATGCTGTCTAATACAGGCAAGCTTTCATCTTTGAGCTGTTGCACCACTTCACGCGGTAATTTGGCCTGTGCCTGGAACTGATTCACCACAATCCCTTCAATTTCCAGACGTTCATTATGGTCATCCTGAGTTTCAATGACATTTTCAATCAGGGTCTGTAAGGCACGTTTTGAAAATACGTCACAATCAAAAGGAATCAGCACGCGACTGGCTGCAATCAGCGCCGACAAGGTAAAGAAGTTAAAAGCCGGCGGCGTATCGATATACACCCGGTCATATTGCCCTTGCAGTTGCTGCAAGGCATCCCGCAATTTATAAATCTTATGTTTCGACTCCAAGGCATGTGCCAGCGCACCCAAAGTCGGACTTGCAGGAATCACATCCAGATTTTTAAAAGGAGATTGATGCACATAGCGCTCCAGACCTTTATCCCGGTTCTTTAAAATCGAACCAATGGCATTGCCTAAAAGTCCTTTGCTTTGGGTGGTCCCCAGCACCTCTTCAAAATAGTTTTCAATATTGGGTTCCAGCGCCGGTTTATCCACGGTATAGGTCGCATCATCCCCCAATAGATATTGACTGGAATTGGCTTGTGGGTCGAGATCAATCAGCAAGGTTTTCAACCCCTGATGTGCGCTAATTGCAGCCAGATTGACGGCAATACTGGACTTGCCTACCCCACCTTTTTGATTAAAAACCACACGTATCAGCATTGGAAGCCCCTATCATTTATAGTTATCTATGAATTGCAGTTTAACCCACACGTCTTACATCTAAAATAATCATGTCTAACAATTAGCCAAAATTCGGCTTAATGATGACTAATCCCATAATGGCGATCAGTGCGACCCCTGCAATCATTAAACCTGCGCGACGCTGCACCAGTAAAATACTGTCATCTTTTTTATAGGCTTTAATCAAGGAAGAAAATAACACCAAAAATAGGATGATCTTGGCATAAAACCAGGATTGTACTTCAAAATTCTTGATCACTAATGAAGTTAGCCCGGTCAAAACAATAACCGTCATGGCAAGATGTTGCCAGGCGACCAAAAATTTTCGTGCCACCGGATTGGGCTGATTGTCCTTGACTCCAACAAATAAAGTAAAAGCACGTGCAAGGATTGCCCCAATCAATAAGGTCACAGCAATCATATGCACAATTTTTACCGTCAGCTGCATATCCATTGTTTAATCTTCCTTATTATTCTGCTTTGGGCGCATGTGCACATTCAGGACTTGGCGTGTCTTGTCCTTGCCATTCTGATGGCAAAAAAGCATGAATCGCCAGGGCATGAATACGGCTTGGCGCAAGCAAGTCCCCTGCTGCTGCATAAATTTTTTGATGACGTTGCACTAAACGCAGGCCTTGGAAAATGTCACTGACCACAATCACTTTAAAATGCGATTCTTTACCCGGGAAATAGCCGCCATGACCGGAGGATTCGTTCACTACTTCTAAATGAACCGGTGATAACTCTTGCAGGCGTTGAATCAACTGTTGTTCTAAATTCATCAAGATGCTCCCAAATAGCTCAATCTCTGGCTTCAGTATAGCGTGTTCCGATTCAATCTTCGTGTCTGTCTACCCTATCATTCCTGCATTTCAAGATAAAAATTTCTTTTTAAATCTCAATTTTGTTTATAAAAGCAACAAATTTAAGCAAAATGGTTTTATTTTATGCAATCGACATAAGTTTTTTCACAAAGTTATTGACCCTATTTTTGCATAATGTATTATACACGGCATGCGGGAATAGCTCAGTTGGTAGAGCATAACCTTGCCAAGGTTGGGGTCGGGAGTTCGAGTCTCCTTTCCCGCTCAAAATTTTTTCATTTAGTTTTTTCACTTAAAAAACTTTATAGACTCCGCGGGAATAGCTCAGTTGGTAGAGCATAACCTTGCCAAGGTTGGGGTCGGGAGTTCGAGTCTCCTTTCCCGCTCCAAATTCAAAAAGCCCTGATCGAAAGATTGGGGCTTTTTTCTTGTTGATTTTATTATATTTTTTAAAAACTCTCCTTCCTTTATTATTCGATTCAATAAAAAATATTCTTAATGTAATTCGTATTTTGTGACCAAGATGTGACCATGGCGTGCCCACAACAAAAAAAATGGTCTCAATTGACCTTAAATGTCCTCAATCGATCACCACTTTCAGAGCTTTTTTGAAGGCAAAAAATCACCCTGTTCTCTTCCAAACAAGGTATTTTTTACCAAATGATCAATAATTTGTGACCATTTTACTTTTTGATGTGACCATTTGTGACCAAACTAGCTATTATCATTCTGATTATTATCAATTTTCTTAAAAATCAATAAATCACCCACTTCTACATCTAATGCAATACAAATTTTATCAATTGTCTCAAAATCAATCCGTACAGATTCATCATTATAAAGTTTATGTAAAGTAGATTTATTAATTCCAGTACTTCTCACCAAATCAGCAACCTTAAGTTTCCTTTCTGCTAATAAAACTGCCAAGTTTGAAATAATCATAAAATTTCCTAGTTAAATCATAAAAAGTACTTGCAACAACATAAAAATATGATAATTTATGTCTTAGGAATAATTTTTCCTAGTTACCTAGTAAAAAATATGAGGCTCTATTATGTCATATACCTATCTCACAGCCCAGCAACTGGCTGAAAAAATCCAGTACGACGCTCGTACCATTCGCAACCAGCTGAAGGACAGTGTCTTTATTGAAGGTGTTCACTACATCCGTCCTTTTGGTGGCCGCAAAATTCTTTTTGTTTGGGAACGTATTGAAACTGAAATGCTTAAATTCACTGGTTTAAGCATGGATGCTTTGCAATAAAGCTTAGGAGGTTTAACTGATGGCTACCATCCGGGAACGAAGTGGCAAACTGATTGCCGACTTTCGCTACATGGGCATTCGTTGCAGAGAAACAACCAATCTTGAAGACAATGCCTATAACCGTCGCATTTTGAAAAAACGTCTCGAACAGCTTGAGGCAGAAATCACCCTGGGAACTTTTGAATACGAAAAGTACTTTCCAAAAAGTAACCGTGTTGAGGAGTTTAAGGAAAAAAGAAGTCAGCAAATCGCTGTACAAACCAAAGTACCTCTTTTTAAAGAGTTTACTGCAGTGTGGTTTAAACAGAAACAGATTGAGTGGAGAACATCCTATCAACACAAGGTTTCAATTATTATTAAAAATTATTTGATTCCTGCTTTTGGTAATCAGGTTCTCTCGAAAATCAAGAAGTCAGACTTGCTGAACTTCCGTGCCTCTCTCGCCAAAGTGACACACGGAAAAGATCAGACAAGTCTGAAAGCATCGAGGATCAATCAAATCATGACGCCTTTACGTATGATACTAAATGATGCGGCTGAACGATACGAGTTTGAATCGCCTTATAAAAATATTAACAATCTGAAGGAAAGCAAGATTGAAGTCACACCTTTTTCTCTGGAAGAGGTGCATAAAATTCTTACCACGGTGCGTGAAGACTTCCGCCCCTATTACACCATTCGCTTTTTTACGGGTATGCGTACCAGTGAAATCGATGGTCTGCAATGGAAAAATATCGACTTACAGCGTCGTGAAATCCATATCAGAGAAGCGTTAGTAAATGGTGTTCTTGGTGGAACCAAAACTTATGGCTCTGACCGCACGATCCAGATGAATGACCGGGTTTACCAAGCCTTTCTGCAACAGAAAAGCTTAAATAATGGTAAATCAGAGTTTGTATTCTGCAATCGTGACGGTGGACCTCTCGATTACCGTCTGGTGAATAAACGTGTCTGGCATCCGATCTTACGCTTTCTAGGATTGAAGCCTAGAAGAGCCTATCAAACACGTCATACCGCAGCAACACTCTGGCTGTCGGCAGGAGAGAATCCGGAATGGATCGCACGTCAATTGGGACATTCAACGACTGAAATGCTATTCCGGGTCTATAGCCGTTACATCCCCAATGTTACGCGTCGCGATGGCAGTGCTTTTGAAGCCATGCTGGAAAAACTAAATACAGAGGAGCTTGCACATGAATAGTAAAGCTTTCTTTGGTGGTGTGGTGGTGAGTCCTGAAGCGGATATGGTCGCTCGTGAATTAATCCATGAGCTACACATTCCCAAACTGCACAATCTGGCATTTTTGCTGGAGATCAACAAATGCTTCGATGACCACCAGGCATTGAGACTCTGGTTACAGCGAATGCTGGATGAAGGACAAGCCCATTACGACGACCTGGCCCAACAGGCCCGCATCCGGTTAATGAGCCTGGCTCCCTGATCAAATAAATATACAAGGTCATCTAATTGATGACCTTAGCCCCTCTATACCTATAAAAAAGGTGAACACATGCATAAAGATATTTCAATTTGGATGCCACTCTATATTGGCGACCTACAGGCGAAATTTGCACGAATGACAGCAGAACAAATTGGTGCGGCACTGCTGTTAATGATGGATTTCTGGAAAAATGGTGCTATTCCTCATGACCTAGCTACGGTATGTAGCATCACAAAATTACCGCAACATACCAAGGCTAAAACTTTGTTGAATACGCTGTTGGCCCTGGAATTGTTTGAAATCGAATCTGAGCAGATTCATTCAAGTTTTTTAACCAGTTTAAAAAGCCAGGCATTGCAAAATCAGCAAATGAAATCTGATAAAGCTAAAAATGCAGCTCAAGCACGTTGGGGGAAATCCGCAAGCAATGCTCAAGCATCAGCCAAGCAACGGAAAGTAAATGCTCAAGCAAATCATGAGCATAGCCCGAGCATTACTCAAGTCATGCTTGAACCATGCCCTTCATCTTCATCTTCATCTTCATCTTCATCTTCATCTTCATCTTCATCTTCAAATTTTGAAGAAAAAAATGAGAGTTTTTTAGAAAATTCAAAATGGATTTAGGAGAATAATCATGAATACCATGCTTAAAACGCTCCAGTTTCGCGCAGAAACAACAGAAACACTCTGCCCTACCCATCACATACCCCTGATGGAAATTGCCGGTCATAGGCTCTGTAAATTATGTGCGAAAGAAACCGTCCATCACTCACATGCAACCTATGCAGATGAGCTGCAACAGCGATTTCTACAACAGAAAATCAAAAACTCAGGGCTCAACAAACGCTACCTGGATCGTGGCTTCAAGAATTATGTAGTTGCATGTCCTGCACAAGACAATGCCATCAAACTATGTCAGGCTTTTGCACAGCAGATTATTTCTGACAATTATCCAAACCTGCTACTCATTGGTACACCGGGTACAGGAAAGACTCATCTGAGTGCGTCAATCATTCGCAACATTCTGCATAACAGCACAAAATCTGCACGCTACTATACCAGTGCAGAAATTGCTCAAAAAATGATGGACACCTGGTCAGATGCTTCACGCTCTGAAAAGGAAGTTATCAAACATTTCTCCAGTTTTGATTTATTGGTGATTGATGAATATGGCTTACATGACCGACATGAGAAACGTCTGGAGATGGTACATAAAGTTCTGTATAGCCGTTATGACAATATGAAGTCCACGCTGCTAATTTCCAATTTCACATTACAGAATATACAGCGGGATTTAGGTGTCCGATTATGGTCACGGTTACATGAGAACAATTTGATTGTAGTACCATGTTATTGGGATGATAAAAGGATTTCTTAATCCATTCTGGAAAAAGAGTCCTGAAAGGCCTCTTTTTCTCATTAACCTATTAAAAAATATTAATCCTCTTGATATTTTATAAAAGCAAATTTATTAAATATGAATGAGAACTCTTAATTAAGTATCAAGCAATAAACATTTTGCTAAAGGTTGACAGGTTTATGAGCTTTAGGATGAAAATGCTAATATAATCATAATGGTTAAGTATTGTAGATAATTATTTTAAAAATCTTGTAAATTCTAAAATTAGGATATTAAAATGCGTAAAGACCTGCTATTAGAACTCGCTGACTTTTTGGAACAACTAGATCCCAAAAGATTTAATATTCAAACTTGGCGAAGACCTAATAAAAGATCAGTGGGCTTTGTAAGTGATGAACAGCTACAAAACGACTGCAATACAGTGGCTTGTGCAATAGGATGGGCAGCAATACTACCAAGCTGGAAAGAAGCAGGGTTTTATATTGATAAGTTAGAAGTAGAAGCTAAGCATTTAAGCTCTCCATTAAGCCAACCACATAGCATGAGTATGATTCGCTGGAAGGGTAATCCCAAGATTGATTCTTATGAAGCTATCCAAGAAGGCTTAAATCTTTTCCCTCGTATGGCTGAAGTACTCTTTGACTACAACAATTATGCTGATGAAGAATTTACCGACGCAAAGACTGTAGCCGAGAGGATCAGAGAGTTCTGCTCAACTCTTGAAGAGGAACTCCAAAATCTGATTTACTCTTATGATGATCACTGAAAATGAGCTAGTATAAGTGATAGTAATGTTCAAAAAAGAGCCTCAATAATATGAGGCTTTTTAATTTAACAATCATGCAATGACACTTTTTCATGCGACTGAAATTTTGCAAACTCACCCCCATGTTGTTCAAGTAATCTATCCAATACAAAGCATTGCTTTGAGGATAAATCCTTAATCTTTAATCCTGCCGCTTTTAGAATACCTTTTTCCTTAAATCCAACTTGATGTTCTTTTTCTAGATACTGTAGAAACTCTCTCCAGAAATATTTATCTATAGAATTGATTTTGTTCTGAATAGATATAGCATCTTCAATTTTCTGTTTATGATTTGCTTCATCAACGATTAATTCAGCCTTATCTTTATCAATTAACTCTTTGATAAACTCTGAGGTAATAAATGTATCCAGTTTTTCTGACTGGGCTATAATAGTACCCCAACAAGCATCTTTCTTGGCCCATTCAGAAATATTATTTGTTGAACGTGCTTGGTTTGGACTGATAAGAATATTATTTATCTCCCTAGTGAGTTCAACTAGAACATTTTCAAAATTAACTGAGAGGCATTGCTCCTTCCATAATTTTAAATAATCAATTTTTTTACTATTTTTCTTTAAAAAATTAGATAGATAAGCAAGGGTATATATAACGATATTGGCTCTATAGCCATTTGTATACCATTCTTGGGCCGACACCAGTTTTTCAGTTTGTTTAAAAATAATAGCTCGTGCTACAATTTTTTTAAAGTAATATTCGTTTACCTTCCCTTCGGCCTCCATTTTTTTCCAATTCCTAGAAATATATTCTGAGAATTTTGAAAAGTTTTTTTGCGCACCCATATTTACCCATTTAGGCTCAGAGTTATCCCATATCATCATATATTTCGCTAAATCTGTTTTAGTAAAAAGCTGGATTTTGGGATACTTTATTTTTAATAAATTACGGTTTCCACTTGCCAACATTTCATTATATTGTCCACGTGAACGCTCATAAAACCATCCTGAATCCCTCACGACCGTTTTTGTTGGCGGTGCCCATAACTTTCTTGATAATTCTTCAATCTTGATATGATAAGGATGATTAGCAGAAAGATCTGAGACATTCACTTTATTTTGAGTATTGGCATATTCAGAAATTTTGGGAATTATTTTCTCACTTTGACTATCAGAAACTATAGTTAGTTTCATCTGAACAAAAATCTTGGAAAGATCTGCTTTATCCTTTATTTTTGCTTTTGCTAGAGAGGCAGTGGTTTGTCCGCCATTTACTATCTGTAAGTCAACTATTCGTGAAATACAGCTGCGTCCCTCCTTATAAATAATTTCTATATCAGAGGCTGTAGCAGTAATACCATTATTATAAGAAAAGAAATATTCTGGTTCATGTAAAATAGTATTTCTGATTCCTTTATTAACTCCTCCTTTTGCTTGTAAAAAGCTGCGTACATTTTGCTGTAGCAATCTCGCTCCATAATCATTATATAAATCAGCAAGAATATCACCTGGACAAATAACTAGATAAGAAGGTAAAGCTGTATCACCTAAATGGGCATGTAAACAATCTAATGGTGATTGATAATTTTTAACAAAATCAATTTGTAAAGCCTCACGGCTTGAATTAGAGGATCTTAATTTTTCCAGACGACTAATATCCCATAAATGATATTTGATATTAATGCCTTCAAACTCTTCTCTTTTTATCTCTTTAAAAGATGCCGAAATTTGGCGTTCACTTAAAAAGAAAAGATTAACTTCCTCTATACTATCTTTATAAACATCAATATATTCAGAAAGTCTATATACATCTGTTGATGGATCCAGTTTTTCATAAAACTCATTGCTATATGATTCTTTGAAAAACTTAAGCAAACGCTTAAACCATAAACTGGCTTCAGTCTGAGTTAAAGTTTCTAGATCCAAGCGTTGATCATAATCAGTTACAACAAGATTTAATGTTACGGCCTCAGTATTATCATTAGTATCAATATTGAACCCATGTATGTAGGCTCCTTTAGTACCTACATGATTCGTATTTTCACATAACTGGAAATCTGGTAAATCTCCGATTTCTATTAGCTCATGTATATATTCACTAATAAAAGCTTCAATACTGTAAATATTAAATGCTGCTGCTGATACAGCAACGTCTTTTTTTAATGTATTAAAAAAATCTGTAGATAAACTCATAATGCATCACCTACATCTGTAAAAAAACTTTCATGCTTATAACTATCAATTATGTTTAGATCCAAATCATAAGTAACATTAAGTATGCCCAATGGAATTAAACTTGAATCAAGTCTTGGAAATCCATCTTTGACTTCGTAATTATTAATTGGGCGGATAATATAATTATAATCATCATAAAAACTATCAGGAATATAGTTACATTCAATTAATTTACGCTCAAAGATATCGCGTTCATGAAAACCAAGTTTCGCCATGATTCTTTGAGATAAAGTATTTAAATTGAATTTTTCCTTAATATTCTCTGGGGATCTAATTACTGCATATACACTTAAAAGTAAGCGTGAGACTGTACTGTCGAGCTGGCTTAGGGATGAGATACGAATATGTCTTTTATCAGTACTACTTACTGACTTGACCTCAATTGCCAGATCCTTATACAGGAAATCATGTTGAAGCCGTTGTGGACCATACCATCCATGAAGGATTTTTTCATATTCTTGAGGAAACAGTTCAAATAACTGGTCAAGTAAATACATTTCTGCCAGTAGGCCACGTATCTGCTCCTCAGTTAATTTCCCTTCTCTGCTTGAAGATAAAAACTTTTTCCAGATCTTGAGCTTAGCTAAAACTCCCCCAACTAGATCCTTTTCATTTTTACAGTGTTTTAGCCCTTGCAGTACAAACCAGATGAACTGATCAAAGTAATCCAGTAGCTGGTCATCTTTGAGCTTCAACAATAAAGTGAATGTACTTTTTCCAGTTTCTAAATGTCTATAATCCAGATGAATTGCTCTTAGATCCACTTTATGTTTTAAAAATAGTTTACGCAAATCTTCTGAATGCTGGATAAGAACACAGAATGCACCTTCATTATCTCTAGCAATATATAAATCAGCACATAACTCTTCTGCTATCCGGCGTGTTGTAAATGAATTTTCTGCAGATATTGTTAATTCATCCCATGCAAAATTTCTGTTCATTAGGCCACCTCAAACTCTGTATCTGCAGCAAAGAATGAGCTTTCGGAATAGACCCTATTCCCATAAATTTGAACCTGCTTTTCAGAATCCCCTGATGGGAAACTTAAACTTAAGCCTGGTACACCTTTAATATTTTCTTGAGCAAAGTCGATTACTTTACCTATAACTTCATCATCATTTATAAAATCATGTTCTAACATGTCTACTAAATAGCAGATTAAAAGTGGTTTCTTACGTTTGTCTATCAAATCTTTAGGCTTAGTAGCGTCACCTATTTGTTCTTTTAAGAGCCCTATTTTCAGATCTGCAACCGAACCTAAACGGCTTTTGTTCAAGACAAAATTATCACAATCACCTTTATAAACCTTTCGTTCTATCGGCTCCATATCCTGGAACTCGATCAACGTTTTCCCATTAAGCTCCTTGGTTCTAAAAATAACATCCATATGAGGATACTTAAACTGAATCTCAGCCAGATAACGTACACATGCTTCCATAATCTCTTGATTATCTGATACTTTATCACTTACACCGAACTCATATTGACTTAGAAAATCAATAACATACGAGGTTTTTACATCAGAGAAAAAACTTCCTGTACGATAAGTATCCAAGCTATGTTCATTCTTCATTTTTTTTGAAAAATCTTCTAGTCTCTTAAAATTTTTAGAGTGAATATTTATTTGATTACTGAAACTAGTTTGTTCTTTTTGCTCACCACTAAAACTTCTCCTTAAATAACCACTTTCAGCACTGTACATTTTATTGCGAGCTGTAATCATCAGTCCTACATCGCTCGCCCGAACATACAAACCAAAATCTCTTGGAGTTTTCTTGAGCTGATTCATTTCAGCAATTTGTCGACGAACATCATCTGCCGCCTGCGTAATATGTTCATACCAAGAGAAGGCTTCATCTGTCATATAAATACGACATAAATCTTCATATTGAGGGCGATAGCCGAACCAACGTCCCATTTGAAGTAAAGTGTCATACATTTGGGTACTACGGTAGAAATAGCTTACTGTTAATCCCTCAATAGTTAATCCGCGTGATAAACTGAATCCACCAATCGCAATAACCATCAGTCCACGTTTTCCATAACTTGAATAATCCAAATTATCTTGTGAGTTACTATTTACAACGCAGGTTTTAAAAACATATTCTTTTTCAGAACTATCAAAAATTGATCTAAGTTGTTCAGAAATCTGTTCCCAATGTATCAGCTTTTCATCCAAGTCTTGTGATTCTGCATAATGCTTATTAAATGTTTTATGCATTAAAGCTATATTTTCATGCTCTAAAGCTGTAGACATTGCGGAATAAGCAAGAATTTCATTACTTACCTCGTCAATATAATCTAATACCTTATCTTTAATCTGGTTTTGCACATTTACAAATGTAGAAACGTTAATAAGCATTGAACAATGTTCATGAACGTCATGTCGAATATTTCGGATACATTTGCTTATCAAAAAAGAGGCGATAGCTTCTTTAAGTGATCCAGGTAAGTCTTTTAACACAAAAGTTTTTTTATGTTTTAATGGGATATATTTACCTATTTCCTGTGGATCTAATGTCACATGTACATATCGATATTCAGGTTCAAGAAATATTTTTCTGGCACCAAAATAATTTGTTGGGGCATCTAAGTTATAGATAAAGTCTTTTGGAAATAGGTCTTCAGCACACTCCCCATAAGAATTAGGATCAATAAAAATATTTGCAAATGGTGTCGCAGTATATCCAACATAACATGCCTGATTAAAAGACTTTAGAATTGTTCTTAAATAGTTATTTGTCTTTGTTGGATCCAAATCTGGAATGTTTGTATTAATTGAGGCGTTATCTGCTTCATCATCAATCATTAATAAAGGTACATTATTAATTACCCCATTAGCTTTTAACCCGTTCATATTAAAGTTTACAAGCCATTCATACAGATTCTTTAAGGTCGTTACATTTTTCTTGATTACAAGAATAACAGGTTTATTAAACCCCCCAATTTCTGTGGCTATACTTGTCGCAAGGGTTTTATTAAAGTCTTGCTCAACCGTTGTAAATGAAACCGGATGTGGAAATTGTCCAGCGAATTCTGCTCCAACCCCAATCGGAGTTTTTTTACTATCTTTGGCACTAATCCGGCCTATGAAACCCTCATCAATACGTTGCTGAGTTTGTGATCTGAGATTATTATGGATCCCTGCAATAACAATAATAAATTTATAACCTGCATCGGCAGCTTTTGTGATTAATGATAAATAGTTACTTGTTTTTCCTGACTGTACATCACCAATTACAAGACCTCTTCGCTGAAATGATTTGTCTTTCTCTTTAGGATCACTTAAAAGACTTAGAATTGATTCATTAACTCGTGAAATTGAATTTACTACCCCTGGAGGCATACCCTTCCCACGTAAATAATTTTCATATGACGTAGCATAAATTTTTTCGTTATTTTGAATGCGGTTAATCCAATCCTTATTGTGTTCAGCTTCCTCACTAACGACTGAAGCACCCAACTCCATTCGGCAATTTACTTTGGATTCTACATAGCGGACTATGTTATCTACTTCCCCTTCGTAACAGAGATAATCCGCTGTACTTCTTACAACACTCTCAATGTAAGTAATTTCATAAGGCCCCTCTGTTTTTGAACACTTAAAAATTGATGTTTGTGCTACATTATATTGTTCTGAATTAAGCATAATATGCTTCTAACCACTCTTCTAGATTATTGCTATATTTCTCAAATAAACCGCATGCTAAAGCAGCCTGTTTGAAGTTGTGTTTATCCATTTGTTTTGCTTCCATGAAATCTGCAAAATCAATAAATTTTTCTTGCATCCCCTCCAGATCATAATTGTCATGTAACGATATCTGTTTAGGATTAGAAGTCATGTCTGCATAAATACTTTGGACTGGTAAACTGCTTTCCAGAATTTCCAGCAAGGTATTAAAATTATTTCGCTGTTCCTCTGAAAGTGAATTTTTAAACTTCTGATAAACAGGAAAGTTTTTGTTAATTCGGTAACTTATATATTCCCCCGAAAACCTGTTCCAAGGCACTTCATTAGTTTCTAAAGCTTTATTAACTCTTCGAGATGACAAACGTACGCTAGCTTCCGATATTCTACCAATAACCTGTTTTAGCCTCTCCAAAACTGCAAGTGGTGGTGTAGCTTTGGATTTTTTAATATCAATAGCCCATAGATCATCAATCTTCTTATCAAAATTAATCTGAACACGTGCATATTTGGTTGCTTCTGATTTTGGAATTAACCGAAACCAGTCTCCCCATACCATTAGACGATGATTACGATAAACATAAGCACCCTGATTATTTAAAAAATCACTTCTTTTTTTGAAAATTTCATAATCACTTCTATCCATTTTAGAAAAATGAGGAAGAATAAAAGCCTGAATAGTAACGATAGAATCGTTAATAACTATTTTTTCTTGGGCTTGGCTTTGAGTAAAACTGTTTTGTAAACAGAAGGGATCAAAAGGTTGAAGTTCTATGTTATTTAACGATATGGATATTTTTTTTCCATAAACTTTTCCTTCAAGAAACTTATGAAACACTAACTCCAGATGTTCTCTTAGTTTACTTAGTAACCCAGCAACCTGGCGTTGGGAAAAACCATCTTTGTCACATGATAAAACTCGATCTAAATTTTCCCATATGACGATGGTTCCATGCGATTTTATTTTTTCTAGATATCCTTTATCCAAGTTGATATCTTGAGGATCAAGGATCTCTAATAACCATTGATCCTGCTCCACTACATAATCCAGATCCCATCTGGCAGCAGAAATTTTGCCATCCTTTGAAGAAATTACTGTTAATCGACGCGCTTGAGAAAAGGAAGCTGTCTTAAGCCCCAACCCAAACCGTCCTAAATCCTCATCTGATCTTGCAGCAATAGGGCTTTTTGTAGCAAACCTGAGGGCATCATATAATTCTTCATCACCCATCCCTATCCCATTATCAATTATCAAAAAATGTGGTGAGGGATTTTCTAAAAAGATTAGTTCGATCTTATCTGATGAAGCTGCAATACTGTTATCAATAATATCTGCGACTGCTGTATCAAGTGTGTACCCTATATCACGCATAGATTGCAAAATTGAAGCTGCGCTTGGTTGAAGTAATCTGGTATCACTCATTTCTATTATAAAACTTAAAAATTTACTATTTATTCAAATATACCAATAATTTAATTTTAAAAACTATATTTCATGTATTTATTCAATAAATATTTTCAAATCATTGTGAATAATCCATTTTTTAACAGGATATGTAGGATCCCTATAGAATGAATTTGCTAAAATAGTTAACTCTAAAATTCTCATTTTTCCACTAAAAATATTCGAAAATTCATATTTGTAGATGTTTACTAATTAACTCCTCTTTAAAGTTTTTTTAGGTATTGTTTGATTGACAAGACCTGGTATTATGCATGTGTTTTTTCAATTATCAGGCTGCTATGAAAGATAATGATATTTTAGTGATTGATCTGTTCTCAGGCCCAGGCGGGCTAGGAGAAGGATTCGCCTCTTACATAGATGATAATAAAAACTATCCTTTTAAAATCGGTATGTCTGTTGAAAAAGATCTTCATGCACATATGACACTAACTACTCGAGCTTTTTACAGACTTGCAAAGCAGAAGGGCTGTCTAGATGGTTACTATCAATATTTAAATGGCAAAATTTCTAGGAACGATCTCTTTAAATCACATGAAGAAATTTATAGATCAGTTTTTAAGGAAACTTTAGAAGGTCCTTGTGAATTAGGTAAAGATAACGACCACATTCATGCTAGGGTAAAAGAGCTAACAGAAAATCATAATGGACCTAAAATTTTAATCGGAGGCCCGCCCTGCCAAGCCTATAGTTTAGCTGGTCGTTCTAGAAATGCAGGCAATAAAAACTATGTACCCAAAGAAGATCATCGCCACTTTCTTTACAAAGAATATCTACAGATTCTATCAATTGCAAAACCTGATGTTTTTGTCATGGAAAATGTGAGAGGGATTCTTACTGCAAAAGTTGAGAATCAACTCATATTTCCTCAAATTCTTAAAGACCTGCAGAATCCTTCAGAGATTACAGAATCAGAAGCTTGCCCTTCATACCAAATATATTCTCTTGTTGAAAAAACAGAAGAGGGAGATAAATCTACTGCAGACAAACTGAACTACCTGATTAAATCCGAAGAATTCGGGATTCCTCAAGCTCGACACCGAGTTATTCTGCTTGGCGTGAGGGAGGATATTCAACAGATACCTGATATCCTGGATAAAAATATTTATCCTAAAGTTTCGGTTAAAGAAGCTATTGGCGATTTACCTAAATTACGAAGTGGATTATCAAAAAAAGTTGATTCTTATGACGCTTGGCAGGAAGTTGTTTCAAAAAATGCAGAGACATTAAGCAAATTACATAATATCGGTGTTGATGTTAATAAAACACATCTTCAACCATATAAAGATTTAAATAGAAAAGAAACTGTTCATAAAAATAAATCATCAAACCAGTTGCCAAAACATTTGAAGCAATGGATCCTTGATCCTGAACTGAATCTAGTTCTCAATCATGAGACAAGAGGACATATGGAGTCAGATCTGCTCAGATACAGTTTTTGTGCATTATATGGTGAACAGAGAAGGTTCTCACCTAAAGCTGAAAATTTCCCGACTAAGCTTGCTCCGCAACACCAGAACTGGAATTCTGGGTCTTATAATGACCGTTTTCGTGTGCAGCTTGCTAATAAGGAAGCTACTACAATAACAAGCCATATTTCAAAGGATGGTCATTATTTCATTCATTATGATCCAAAGCAGTGTAGAAGTCTGACTGTAAGGGAAGCAGCCAGATTACAAACCTTCCCCGACAATTATATATTTGAAGGAAACCGTACTAATCAGTATACGCAGGTCGGAAATGCTGTCCCCCCTTTTCTAGCGCGCCAGATCAGTGAAATTGTGTTTTCATTATTAAAAAAACATTATGGTAATTTATAAAAATTAGATTCTGATGTTCAGTCATTCATGACTGAACATCAGACTTGCTAATGAATATCAGCTTTGAAAATATCTTAAATTACCTCAATAAAAGAGCTTTCACTTAGTAACCATTCGGAAATTACATTGATTACCCTATCTGGATCTTTGGTTGCACCTCTAATACTACATTCCCAGACAACGCTTACCTTCCAGCCATTCTCTAATAAGAAATTTATTGATTTACTGTCATTAGCCTGGTTTTTGGTTATTTTTTCCTGCCAGAATTCAGTTCTGGTAGCGGGTAATTTAAAAAGACGGCAATTCTTATGACCATGCCAAAAACATCCATTTACAAAAATAACAGCCTTATATTTAGGCAGAACAATATCGGGTTTACCAGGTAAATCCTTTACATGAAGACGAAAACGAAATCCTTTTTTATGTAGTAACCTGCGGATGAGTATCTCAGGTTTTGTATTCTGACCTTTTATACCCGCCATCATGCGACTTCGGGTAGAAACATCAACGATATCTACCATAGTTTATACTCAGCTATTCTGCTTTACACCTTTGTCAGTTGATTAAATTCTTCTTAAACATGAATCAAATCTATCTCTTTATTAAAACAAATTTGGTCTTCAAGTATAGTTAGACTTTATGAACTACTGTGATATATCTGTATATCTTTCCCACCCAACCAAACTAAATACTCATTCTCTATTGCCTGCTTATACGCCCAGTCGGCAACCCGATGTGAACGCTGCAAATCAGTGAGAAAGCCTAATTGAGAAATCTCTCGAATAATCGAGTGATCATGCAGATGATTACGCTCCTGCCACTGATGTAAGAATTGCTGTGATGCTAAATAATTACTTTTTTGTGAGTTGCATTTTTCATCTGCCAGAACAAAGTTATGTCCTGTATCGGCAGGATATAAAGACCATGGAATAAAATGATCCACTGCATATTTGGAGTGTTTTAGGCTTTTGCCGCAATAGAAACATTGGCATTGCTGTAGATCAATCAAAAAGTCTGCAACCTGCCCCAATTGATTCCGGTTAGGTGCAAACATGAATTCGTCCAGATCAGGCAAGCCATCAAGTACAACCAGGTTCTGCTTATTCAGCCGGACAAAATCAATCCAGCGCTTCTGGCACAATTCTTCAATAATTTCACTGAACTGTCTCAAACAATACATCACTTTGGGTAAAAGCTTGAGGGACTGCTTGGAATTCTCAAGACTGTAGAGGAACTCCACGGTTTGACCATTCAGATTCTGCAAATACACCACCGGCATTTGCTTGACGGTCGCTGCAACCACTTTCTTGAGCCGATTCCAGTGAAACTGGTCTTTTCTTAAGACGGCCAGCGTTTTGAATTGTTGCTGTGCTTTCTGGATTTCACTGATGATCTTTGCCTGCTTACCTGTGCTTTGATGAATAGTAAAAGGCTCATACTGGTTAAACTGAAACGGCAGTGATTGTTTCCAGTACAGGTCAATAAACTTTTCAGCGATATCCTGATATTCCAAATGCAATGCAGCACCGTTATCTTGACCCTGTTCAATCGCCAGACGCGTGATACTTATCAGCAAAGCAAACTTATACGTTGAAGTAAAAGTCCCTGACTGCAATATCTGTTGAATATGCTTCAAGAATTTCAACTGCTCTTGGGGTGTTGGTATTTCAGCTTTACTGAACAACATGTCTAAGCCTGCTCTTTTCTAATCAGAATATTTAACCACTCTTCTTTACGGTCTGGACGTTTATCTACAGTAATCCATTGCTGTAACAGTAAAGCCTGATCTATTTGTTTGAGTAAGTCATGAGCTTGCTGCTCATTTAAATCAGTAAAGCAGCGCCCTTCTTTCTCACGGTCTGTATTGCCATATTTAAAAGACATGTAACACACGCCATTTGGCTTTAATGCTTTTAATATTTGCCCCAGCACTTCAGGCAGACGATCTCTTTCACAATGTAAAAGAGAAGCACAGGCCCAAATCCCATCATACTTAGCGACTTCATTCAGCTCGTAAAAACTTTGCTGACGTACCTCGATGCCTGTCAGCTCTCTCGCCTTTTCAACCAGCTCGGCAGAATAATCAATTGCTGCAACTTGATAGCCTTTATTCTTAAATGCCAAAGTGTCCCGCCCCGAGCCACAGCCCAAATCCAGGATCGATGCCTGTTCCGGTAAATACCTTAAAAATGGTGCGTAAAGACTTTCCATTTCAAGCTGATAGGTATTTTCAAAAAATGCTTGAGCATGCTGATTGTAATAATTTGATGTTTGATTCATTGCATAAAAGCCAATATCTTATGTGAAAGAACATACTGATATTTCACCAGATAAGTCAAATGATCAGTCCTATGAATGAATCAAACTCTTATTTCATCTGTGAACGCTTCCATAAAACAATACTGCAGGAGTTTTATCAAATTACATTTAGGAAAAAGCTTTATAGCACACTAGAAGAGTTGCAGACGGATCTAGACGACTGGCTGAAATTCTATAATACTGAACGGACTCATCAAGGAAAAATGTGCTATGGTCGTACACCATTTGAAACTTTACTTGATGGAAAACAAATTTGGGCTGAGAAGAATTTAGCTCAAATTTAACCTGACAGGCACAATAAAAAATGGGTAACTGTCAGATCAGGTTTGAGCTAGTACACATTAAGGTCGAAAATATCCTGATAGAAAGTTCTCATTTCTTCACGACAGTTAATTTTAAACCAAATGGGGTTAAAAGTTTTAGCATTGTTTCTAAGGTTGGATTTGCATCTGATCGCTCGAGCTTCTGTAAAGTTTGAAGCGAAATTTTAGTGATCTTGGACATTTCATGTAATGTCAGATGCAGCTCTGTTCTAATGAATTTTGCAATGACATGTATCGGCCAGTCTGGATTAAGCTGAATCATTTCTAAGACATATTGTCTTTTTCTAATTTGCTCTATTTGAGAGAGTGGAATAAAACGTTTATCCATAACAAATCTCCTTTAATTGTGCGCAAATACCTTCAATGCGATATGCACAATTTTCTAGAATTTCATCATCTATCCCGATAGATTTCATATGGGTTAAAAGCCCTTGATACAAAGGTAATTGTTCAGAAAATACAGATTTTATTTGTTCTATGGTTAAAGAACTGCATTCTACAATTTGATGAGCAATTGAAGCCCAATTGTTATCGTCTTTTTCCCATCGAGTAGATCTCGCGATTCCATCAGGATGTAGCCACATAGGGGCAAAATCAAATAAAGGCGTTAATTGAATATCGCCATTGTTAAGCCTTTGAAATGCCGTATTACGGGTATGATTATCTTTATTTCCTAAAGCGATATTGGCTAAATCTCTTTTTACATATTCAAGAATTTCTGTTTCTGGATCCGTACAATAATTCATGATAATTTTGCAGACTTCGTTATGAGACATTTTTACTCCGAAGCCAGCTTTTCCACTAAAAGAAGCTAAACTTTCTTGGGCTATTCTTTCAACACGGTTATCAACCACTTGCCGATCAAAACGTGGAATAAATAAAGTTCTTCCATGTAATTCTAGAGGTCTAAACACTCGCAATCCTAAATATGCTGCTATTTGCATATATAAGGGTTCTTGATTCAAAATTTTGTTTAGACGTTGATCCGTTCCTCGGCTAAATTTAACCAACCAGTGCTGTTTAGCCATTTCATCAGGTAACGTATGATCAAGATAAAATAACTCATCATGACCTTGTGTGAGTAATAGTTTTGGCCACTCGCCTTGAACACCAGATGATCCAGAGATAAATAGTCCAAAAGATGATAATGACTCAAGAAACTCTTCACTACGTTCGATAATTTGAACCGTACCGGGTTTGTCGGAGACTCAATATTCTGAGAGACTATTCCGATGAAAAAACCAAACTATACCCCCGAAATTAGAGAAAGAGCGGTTCAATTACTAATTGAATCTGAAAAAGATTATCCTTCTACTTGGGCAGCAATCACAGCTATTGCGCCTAAAATCGGTTGTACTCCTGAAACATTGCGTGTTTGGTATTTAAAGCATATGGATCAACTAAATCCTGCCAAAGTACAACAGATATCTGACCAAGAAAAAATGAAGCAAATGGAACGTGAAATTAAAGAATTAAAACGTGCCAATGAAATTCTACGTAAAGCAGCCGCTTTTTTCGCCCAGGCGGAGCTCGACCGCCCACACAAATAATGGTGGATTTTATCCATAATAATAAAGAGCTGTACGGAGTCGAGGCGATTTGTAGAATTTTACCGATCGCACCCTCAACCTATTACCGGACTCTAGATCTCTGCGAAAATCCAGAACATCGAGCAAAGCGAGATTTACATGACTTGCATCATGCTGAGGAGATTAAACGAATTTGGAAGGAAAGTTCAGGTCGGTATGGTGTACGTAAAGTCTGGCAAAAACTGAAACGTGAAGGCTATATTATTGCACGCTGTACTGTTGCTCGATTAATGAAAAAGCTAGGTATACAAGGTGTTTGGCGGGGTAAGAACAAACAAACCACCCGTAGCCGAGATGACCAAAAACGAGCA
>NZ_JBIQOC010000032.1:0-13097 GCF_044130295.1 Acinetobacter uliginosus
ACTAGGTATACAAGGTGTTTGGCGAGGTAAGAACAAACAAACCACCCGTAGCCGAGATGACCAAAAACGAGCAGATGATTTAGTGAAACGTAATTTTACTGCTGATCATCCTGACCAACTGTGGGTCAGTGACTTTACGTATATTCAAACTCATTCAGGCTGGGTCTATACCGCCTTTATTATTGATGTGTTCTCACGAGCAATTGTTGGCTGGAAAGTATCTACACGAATGAATACCGATATGGTGCTCGATGCATTAGAGCAAGCATTGCATGATCGAGGCATGCCAAAGAATGTGATTCATCATTCCGACAGAGGTGTGCAATATCTTTCCATTCGTTATACCCATCGTTTAGAAGCAGCAAATTTACGAGCATCAGTCGGTACGACTGGTGATTCATACGATAATGCTTTGGCTGAAACGGTGAATGGCTTATACAAAACAGAGGTGATTGAATATTTAAAAGCGGATTGGCAAGGTTTAGCGGATGTACAACTTGCGACACTAAACTGGGTAGATTGGTTCAATAAATAGCGTGTACACAGTGCACTGGGTTATGTATCACCTTTTGAGTTTGAAGCAATGTACTATGATAAGATTAACCCGTTAGGTCAGGTGGCCTAACTTAAATAAAAAAGTCTCCGACAAACCCGGTACGGTTCAATTTCCTGTATTGAAAATCCTTGTACTAACTGATCTGAATATTGAGTTAAAAGCCATTCATGAGCTTCTTTTATTCTTAAGTTACCAATAGGGTTGCTCGCTCCTACTTTAAGCAATGGCCAATCTGCTGACTCTTCTTCATACTCAGGGCGGCCAAGTTTTTTTAATAGTTCTTTTCGACCATATCCTTGAGGTAATAGATCAACTAGAAAAGCTGGCCACGTAGGCTCAATATTGCTTTCTAAATTAATCGGATAATGGTTTGAAACAGCATGACCATCTCGTAACCCCATATGTTCAATTGCGTAATCCATTGAATAATATGTTCCGCAGCTAGCTTTCCAACCTTTAGCTTTTTCACCTATTACTTCAATAGTGGCACAATTGATCCATTGATTATTCAGAAATATTTGGACAGAGCAAAAATCATTCATAATTCTATTTAAATAGTAAAGTATAGCCAGTTTTACCTATTATATACCTATTATAGTAGTAAAGTATTATTTTTTGTCCAAGTGAGTTTTCAAAATTTATTTTTTATTTAACATAAAATCTCTACTTGGGAAAACAACACAAAAACCCGCATCTAAAAAACTGAAATAAAAAATGCGCCATCCAAACTGTTAAGCTAGGAGCGTAATATCTTTTATAAAAATTCCATTTTTCCCATCCGGCGTGAGGAAAAAAGTAAGAGAGCTAGCTAGCCCAGTCTCAAACATGCCTAAAATTTGTTTAGCCAGTTCTGTACGTGGAATGCCAAGGGTGAATTAGGTAGACCACATACCCAAGTTGTCTGTTAAATTTGAACGGCTCGGGGAAAATTCGGCTTTTGAATGTTTATGCAACAAAGCCTCTCACATGTACAAAAGAAACATTTTTTGATATATTATTTTAATTAAATCAAATACTTGAAATATTTTTTTCTTGTAAGTAGTATAAGGTTCATCTTAAGCAACATTGAATTCATGAAAATGTAAAAAATTCTAGCCCAAACAAAATAAGAATTTCACTTGGTTATTTTTTAATAATTTTTCAGGACTCTCATTTAGATGAAAACGACTTTTGAGTTCAATCAAGAATTTGGTACAGCTAAAGAATTATTCTGCAAAAACTTCAATAAACTTCATCTCAGTGTTCATCCTGATTTTTCTGGAATTCAGCTTTGCTATGTTTGGGCTTTTCAATCCATAAAAGCTGATTTATCTATATTTGTCTCCCAACCCGAACTTCGTGTATGGAAAGATCCAAATATTGACGGCTACAGAGTGGCCAACAATATTCACATGTACTTATATTTGTTAAATACCACTCCCCAAAATATCAAGCTGCAGGTACATTCTTTCCCTCGCGATGTTGAGAAAATTAAGCTATTAAAACAACAAGCAAGTTCAGAATTCCTCAAATTTCTTTCCTCTTTTCATCATGATTTGAACAAACTGAATCCAGAAAGGTTACAGGGACTGATCAATATGCATATTTCATCTAAAGTGATTCTCAATTTAAACAAAGAAAACTCTTTCAAACCACACTGCACTATTAGCTTGGATCTGCTTGCCAAACTGTTGAAATTCACACGAAACCAACTCAATCATCGCAATAAAATTATCAAGCAGCAAAGACGAAACGTGTTGGATCAACTGGAGCAAACTGATGAAATTGTTCAACAGCTTTTAAACCACCCTGACTTCGCTATCTCACCTGATCAGCTATGGAAATGATAATGTCTGAATATAATAAAACGAATCAAAGTATGACTGAGACTCAACAGACATTATTACAAAGAACGTTAGAAAAACTCTTTGGGGGTGAGGAACTTAACCGTACCGAACATATTCAATATGTCGTTGACTTACTTACCTCAGAACAAACTGATCAATATCTGGAAGGCCTGAAGATCGATCTCTCAGATTTTAAACCACAATCTGATCATGTTATTACAAAACCAGCAGCCTTAATCCTTTCGCGACAACATAAAATTAGCGAAAATCCAATCACTTGGTATGTAAACTCAATTGCACAATTAGCACAGTCAGAAGAAAATGCTTTGACTTGGAATATCATAGTCTTGAAAGCAGCAATCTATCTGATTGCTCTTCCAGATATGAAACCGGAACTTTTTAAAGAAAACAACACGGAACATTTCACTACTGTAAAACGCTTATTTGACCGCTTTCGTATAGCCAATTCGGTTCTAAACTCTAACAAAGAATATCGAAACACACGCGAATACGAGAAGCTTTGGAACCAGCATCTTCAAAATCCTAAACTTTCTTTAGAAGAGTTTGTTCAATATCTTAATGAGTTAACAAATAAAGATATTGATAAAAAGAAATCGGATGATTTTGTACAAAACCTGCTGAAAGTTATTCGTATCACATTTACTTATGTTTTGAAAAACAAGGCAAAAATTGCCAAAACTAGTATAAACACAAAACTGGAACATCATTTTTTAGATGAAGATCAGCTTATTGAAGAAACTTCAGAAGTTCAGAAGGGTTCGAAGTCAAAAGCCCTCAATATTGAAAAACAATTAGATGACCAAAATATACGTCAAATACACATAGACCCGACTGTTGTTACCCCCCTTGCCGCATACTCAGAATCCAGCCAAAGCTATGTCCTGCCTTTAGTGGCTAAACATATTCAAAGAAAAGAGCATTTGCTGCCATTCAGCAACCTTTTTCCAGATACCACAAGTGTGAGTGCCTTACTTAATAAACTATACGAAAATTATCATGCAAAAATTGAAGGAACTCCCAATGAAATATTAAAACGAATTCAGAAAAAGAAGGCTGCTTTGATCCTGATACTGTCCTTTATAACGGGTAATAAAATTGATGAATGGTTAAAGCTACAAAAAAAACGTGCTAAGAATTTAAATTCTCGTCAGGAAATCATTCTTAAGAAAGGACAATATTTTCTGAGGAGTAAATTTTCAATTTTTGAAAATAATAATTTTGCTTATTCGAACTGCTTGCTCAACCAAACAGTCTATCTGGAGATCCCGATTCCTAATGAATTTATTGCTTACCTGCAAAATAATGATCCTGTCAATGAAGACGATCTTCAACAGCTTTTAGAACAGCTAAGAACAGAACTTTATATTCCAAAATTGTCATCGATAAAGATTAGTTCGCTTTTACATCAAACGATTCTGCAACGAACTGGAAATAAACAGCTTGCTGACCTACTTACCGGAATTGACGCCAATAAATCTTCTTCTATTTCTTATTGTCATCAAAATACTGAGACTTTACAGACCGAGTATGTCTCGATTTTAAAAGAGCTATGTGAGTCATTATCTAATGACTACCAGAACATCGAACATGCTGCAGAAAAAAACTTTGGTAGCCGCAAAGCTCCCACAGCGGATATGGTTAAAAAAATCTTTGCCGTACTCAAAGCTAAAATTTTTGTGCAAAAGGAAAATGATTTAATTGCTGTTTTTAACCACTATAATATTTGGATGTGGCACTTTTTATTGCTGTTTACGGCTGCACGTCCAGTTTCTGACTTCCCTGGATTTTTAAAGAGCTTTAGCCTAAAAAGACAAATACTCATGGTTTCTGATAAAGAAATTGGTGGACGTCAAGGCTATGGGCGTTTAATTCCGCTTTGTAACTTTGTCGTACAGGAAATGGAGAAATTCATACAGTTTCTAGATTTTTTTAAAATTCAAATCGGCCCGCATCATCCAGAAATTCAAGACAATATTCAACAGATTATGGAAAACAAACTCCCGCTCCTAAATATTTTTAGCCAGGAAAAATGGCAGACCTTGAGTCCATCAATTGTGAATAACTTCAATCCCGAGCTAGGCCTGGAATATGAGAACTGGCATCGACATACAGCTCGCGCTTTTCTCAGCAATAAGATTAGCGAACCTGAAATTTTGGCCTTATTCGGTCATGAACCAATGCAGCAAGAAGCTGCGCATCCCTATTCGAGCTTAGCCATTTCACAATATTTAAGTATCGCTCCTATTCTTGAACAGATGAAAGATCATTTTGAAATTACGGGTATTGAACTCCATGTCCTCATCCAATAAAAGAACTCAAAAGTTATACGCTGAAGAACGCAGAACACAAGATCGACTCAATAAGGAAAAAGAGCTTCGAGCAGATGTAGAACAGGAACTGACCCAATATTTTCAAGAACAAGAATTAGAACAAAAAGAGAATCTTGAATCCTTTTATCCAGCAATTTATGAATTTATTAAGCTCAAGGCTCCAAGCTTGGCTTGGAAAAAATATGCGCATGAATTTTTCCGGGCCTATATTAAGAAAATCAATCTACAACGTAGTGAGCCTTTACCTCTGCCTAGTCTGACGTTTGATATGCAGCGTGATCAGCCAGTTTTCACGATGGACTGGATCAAGAAGGGGCATCAGATTGATGAAATTATTGATCAGCTTTGGGACTATTGGATTCTAGCGAAAGATAGTCAGGCCTTTTCTGATGATGAGATCATCGGGAATATCATTATTTGTGCCATGCTTTACTCAGGCCTAAATCAAAAAGCCACATTGGAGGCTTTGCTTGAACATTTAAAAGATCCGGCAAAAATTAGAAATATCGAAGATCTCAACATTATATTTTTGGAACCGCTTTCTCCCTCGTATGGTGATCTATTCGTTGATGAAAAAACCATACGCAAATCACGCAATTTTATTCCAGATCAAATTACCCGCTTATGGTTAATACACTTTAACACCAGAAATATTCGTAACGTACATCAAAATGTTAAGGATTATTTGGAGATTATTTTTAATAAACTTCAGTTACCATTTACCTTCAAAACTTATAAATTATTACGTAACTATGCCAATTTCAACTGGATGCAACTCCCGAACGTTGACATTGATCCTGCACTCTCACAATGTCTGATTGAAAACACTGCAACATGTGGATTATCAGAGACTGAATTTGAACGATTTCTTCAACCAAAATTCAAATATCAGCAGGATCCTATTAATGATGTCGATATAGAAAAATCGCCTTCTATACTGAAGCAGTCCTACTCTGATGATACTCAACAGGCCTTAGACAATGTCATCAAAATTCATAAAGATCTTTTAAAGCTTATTCGTACTGCACAAACCGATAAAGGTATTGATATATTAATTATCGAATATTGTATTGAAAATGCCGAAAAATTTAATGAATATAGCAAACGTATGGTCTTATGGCTTATTAGTCTTTATAAACCTGCTCCGGAAAAAATCCTGCCTATCGCTGAAATTTTTAAATTTTGCGTGATTCAATTTGAAAAGGCATTTCAGGAAAATCAACGTTTAACTGATAGCTCGATCTACACCTACTACACCCGGATTGCTGAACCTTGGTTGACTCATTCATTACAATATCTCGATGCAGAAGATGAACTGAATACGACTCTGAATAAAATCTACGAACAAATCATTACGAATACTCGACTAGCAGCTGAAGCAAATCAACCTGATTTCAAAAAATCAAAAGGTCAAACGATCAGGATGTTGAAACGCTTCCATGTATTCCAACAAAAAGTCTTCAATGCAGAGTCATTTGACTTAGAATTCATCGCTACTCAAAGCAGACCTAGAGCCCGCATCATAGGCCCTTTAACTTATAAGGCTTTCATGCACAAGTTGGATGCACTATTCACAAGTGCTTGTATCCATGAACACCATTATAAGACATTGAAAATTATTTATATTTTAGCTTACAGAACAGGTATGCGCATTAATGAAATACTCGGATTGCGTGTACGAGATATTGAGGGTTTAACCAATATATCAGTATGGATTCAACCGTACGGTTCTAAAAAACAAGGGAATCTACATGAACTCAAAACAGATAGTGCTGAACGAAAAGTACCTGTACATTGTTTATTAAAAACTGATGAATATCAGCTATTCCATAGTCATGTAATCGAGCAACGCCTACTCAAACAAAAAAACTTATCCTTATTTCGCAATTGGAATGAGAACACAAAACTTAACAAGCATACAGTGACTACACCTTTTAAAATGATTATGAATGAGCTTTTTGATTATCATGATTATTCTTTCCATTCGTTCCGACACACTGCAGCAAATCACCTATCAGTTCTTCTCAATTCTGATTACACTCCACTTGTAAAAAATCTGACGGATTACACCGAAGAAGAATATCAATCTATTCGAGCAGAGATACTCCGCAATTCACATGGTCAACATCATTGGTTTATTATTGCCCATTTACTAGGCCATATTGATCCTACTGAGACCTTTAAAAGTTATATCCATTTAAGCTACCTGATCGCTGGACGTAAAATACTGCAATATCACCCAGACATTGATAATCAATTGGCGAAGAAAATACTGGGATATCAACCTTCTTTCAAGTTTTTAAATACAGCGAAAGATTCTGCTAAATTTAGTTTCGAAAAGCATTCTAATGATTTATGTCAGCGTTTACTCAACGATCAAACTGGCTGGTTAAACAGCAATGTAGAAGATATTCTGGATGAAATCGCTTCGTTTAATTCTCAACCCCATGACTTTTTTAAATATTTCGCTGGAACAAAGGAGTCTAAAATTTCATTTAAATTGTTTTACAACTGTCTTAATTTACTAGAGATTCATCGTGACCCACAGCGTGTATCACTAGAAATGAGTTTACCCATCGAACTCGTTAACTATTGGTATGAAAACGCCAAAGAATTAAGCAATCTTAAGTCTCAAAAAAATAACCCCCGATTATTTGATCTTAACAACATAAATCATCAGTCAACTCCCCTCAAACCTGCCATGATCGACACCGCTGAAGAACAAACAGCAATGATCCATTTTTTTGAGAAGATTCAAAATTTATTTAAAAAGAATCCAGATCAAATTAAAGCAGTGCTTGAAATATTTTTAAGTCGTGTCACCGCCTCTCATACAGGTATTCACTATCGATGGGGCAAAATCGATCAATTGGAATCATTTTATTCCATGGTAAAAGACTTGTTTCCACGTCAATTTTGGCATCTTCTCGGACAAAACTTAATCAAATCATTAGATACTAAGAAACAGCCTTTATTAATGAAACTTGCTCAATCACACAGTAAAACTAAAGGTTATCCAACAACGCAGGAAGATTATGTTCGCCTTCAACTTTACTCAATAAAAGATGGCAGAGCACTTGCAGCGTTTAAATTTTGTCTGCATCTAGCCTGTATTGGCCGGCCACAAACTCTTGAACTTAATCCACAAAAATGGGAGCCTTAAGCTCCCATTTTTACTTTGGAGAAACCGGACATTTCTATTTTGGGCTTACAACCCAATTTTGTATAAGAGATTTTACGTCAAATGACCAAAACATGGTCTTTTACTTCATTCCTCTCTTGCGCAGCCTAAATCCATGACTCATTTTTAATTTTACCTTTTCTGCAAATGCGTTATTAGAGGGATTTGTTTCGCACTAAGAGCTTACTCTATAGTAGGTTTTAGGTAATGCCTCTAATGGGAAAGTCGGAGGATTAATCTGAATAGCTACCAAAATTCTAGACACACATAACCATCTTTTGGACTGCCACCACTCTCCTTTGCAAAAAGAATCGACGAAACATATCCAGAAGGGAAATTACATTCTAGTGTTTAGGTATCAACCAATAAATCTTCGTGATATTTACTCCTTAGAGATTGCTCGAAATCAACTCATTTAATCAACAACATGCACAAAAAACTGGCATAGAAATGTATTAAAAATATCTGTAAATGTGCATGTTGCACATGTTTTGAAGGGCGTATTACTTAAAAGTAACCCAATTTTAAAGCGGCACGGCTCTTGCAAAGTCAGATGTATTCAAAAATAGCGCAAGAGACTGGAGCTAAAAATGAGTACACATGAAGAAAGTCCACTGACCGAAACACCCCAAGCCAATCGAAAAGGATTGTTTCCGATTGCAATGGTGCTGTTTAGTTTTACTTTTTTTACCGGCACTATGTTTGCTGGCGGCAAAATTGGCGTCGCATTTGATTTTGTTGACATCCTCTGGATCACGGCAATTGGTAATCTGTTACTGGCTCTCTATGCTGCATCACTCGGTTTAATTTCTGCTCGCAGTGGGTTAAACACAGTACTAATGGGACGTTTCTGCTTTGGCAATTTAGGCAGCAAACTCTCCGATTTTTTACTGGGGTTTGCCGAACTGGGCTGGTATGCCTGGGGAACTGCAACACTGGCTATTTCGCTGGTGAAAATTGTTGGGATGCCAGAAAGCTGGATAATCCCGTTAATGGTTGCGTTTGGTCTACTCTTCTCGGTCACCGCACTGGTTGGTTTTAAAGGATTGGAGTACCTGTCACGGGTTTCAATTCCTTTGATGTTTATCCTGCTCATTACCTCAATTGTATTGGCCACCAAAGAAATTGGCGGCTGGACGGGCTTGACTGCTGTTAAGCCAACGGAAGCCATGACGTTCTCTACCGCTGTGACCATCGTATTTGGTACGTTTGCCAGTGGCGCAACGCAAATCACCAACTGGACCCGTATGTCGAAAAACGGCAAGATCGCAGTATGGGCATGTCTGATCAGCTTTGTCATTGGTAACGGCTTGATGGTCTTGGCGGGTGCCTGGATGGCGATTGTTTACCAACAAGCAGACATTGTAGAGGTTCTAGTATTGCAAGGCCTATCTGTCGCAGCAGTGATTATGCTGTGCATGAACTTGTGGACCATTCAAGGCCCAACCATCTATAACGTGTCCGCAGCAGCATGCCATTTAGTACGTAGCGAACGCCGGAAAACCATGACGATCCTGGCTGCAATTGTGGGGATTGTGCTGGCTGTCGCAGGCATGTATGAGTTGTTATTGCCATTCCTGTTGTTACTCGGTGCGATCATTCCACCTGTAGGTGGCGTCATTATGGCGGATTACTGGGTTCGCTACAAAGGTCAATATCCGTTGCTGAATGATGTAGAGCTGCCGAATTTTAACTGGAATGGTCTGATAGCCTATAGCATCGGTGCGATCGTGGCGTATAACTCTCCCTGGATTGCCCCGATTGTCGGAATTGCGGTTGCTTCCGTATGTTATGTGGTGTTGATCCGTTTATTTCCAGCAAAATCGGCTGAAAAATCAGCACAAGTGATGACAGGGCCATCAGTATGAGTATGACGGTGCACGAGGTGCTGGAACTACCACAGTTGTATGAACTGCGGTTGCGGGCAGGTGCCGACCATGTGCACCGTCTGGTTCGCTGGTTCTATGTCGCTGAGAACGAAGGAATTTCAGACTGGATTGAAGGTGGTGAGCTGGTATTTATTACAGGTATCAACCAGGTACGTGATGAAGCCAACCTGCTAGATCTATTAGATCAGGCGGCTGCCAAAAAAGTAGCTGGTATTGTGATCCTGACCGGTACCGATTTTATTCGTGAGATTCCGGCCACAGTACTGGAAAAGGCCGATGCAATTGGATTACCCCTGATTGAACAGCCTTACCACCTCAAGCTGGTGGAACTGACCCATGTGATTGGAACCCGCTTGGTTCAACTGTCACAAATCAAGAAGTCTGCAGAAGATGTGATGAGCCAGCTTTTACTGGGCCAGTTTCCATCACTGGAAACCATTCAGTTGCGTGCACAGCAGTTGGGTTTACCCTTGTTAGGGCAACATGTGGTGGCAGTGGTTCGTTTGAGTAATGTGCAAGAATTTTTTCAGGATAGCGGTGCACAGCACAAAACCAATGATCTGTACCAGAAAAAACAGGCTTGTTATGAACATCTGGAAAGCTGGAGAAAACAGCATGAACAGGTTTTCCCTATTGTTCCGCAGGGAGAGCAGTTTAGTTTGGTTCTATCTTTGCAGGATCAGGATCTGAATTTCTGGTTCCAGGCTCTGTCGGCATTGGTCTCCGGTTTGCGCGAGTCTGAATCCGATCTCAAGTTGTATGTTGGACTATCCACCGAAGTAAATTCTGCCATCGCCTTTCAACGTGGCTACTGGGAGGCCTGTCAGGCTCAAGAAATTGCCTCGGATTTAAAAACCAATTCGGGTGTCTGCCTGTATAACGAATTGGGTGTATTAAGGTTGATCAAGGCTATTCCGAACAAGGCCGTTACCCAGCAACTGATGAATGAAACGTTGGGCTGCTTGATTGAACCTGAAAAAAAACAGCCCTATGTGCTGGTTGAAACCCTGGATGCCTGGTTAAAGGAAAGTGGCAATGCCGTTCAGGCCGCTGCCCGGCTTGGCATTCACCGGAATACCATGAACCAGCGTATCCAAAAAATTGAAGCATTAACCGGACAATCATTGGGCAATCCCAATTTCCGTTTGAATGCTTCCGTTGCCTTATTAATTTGGCAAATATCCCACGATTAGAGAGAAAAATATGAAAGTTATTAATGCAACCTTACGTAAAAAGACCGGTTTGTTCACGATCAGCTATCACAATGGGGTAATTGATGCGATTGAGCCACAGGCCGGGTTGCTAACCCTCGAAGGACCTGACGTTATTGATGCGAAACAGCAGTTGCTGATGTCGCCACTGGTTGATCCGCACATTCACCTGGATGCGGTACTGACCGCAGGTGAGCCAGAATGGAACATGTCCGGGACGCTGTTTGAAGGCATTGAACGCTGGGCGCAACGCAAGGCCAGCATTACCTTTGAAGATACCAAACAGCGTGCCAAACAGACCATCGACATGCTGGTAGCGCATGGCATTCAGCATGTGCGTACCCATGTCGACATTACCGATCCGCAATTGACCGGATTGCAAGCCATGCTTGAGGTCAAGAATGAAGTCAAGGATGTGGTGAATCTGCAGATCGTGGCATTTCCGCAAGAAGGCATTGAGTCTTATAAAAATGGCCGTGAACTGCTAGAAAAAGCCTTGCAGATGGGGGCTGATGTGGTCGGGGGGATTCCTCATTTTGAATATACCCGTGACAAAGGCGTGAGCTCCGTGCATTACTTGATGGACTTGGCCGAAAAATACAATGTACTGGTTGATGTTCATTGCGATGAAATCGATGATCCGAATTCACGTTTTCTGGAAGTATTGGCCGATGAAGCATTGGTCAGAAACATGGGCGAGCGTGTCACGGCCAGTCATACCACAGCCATGGGCTCTTATGATAATGCCTACTGCTATAAACTGTTCCGTTTGCTGAAGCATTCAAAAATCAACTTTATTTCCTGCCCGACCGAAAGCATCCATTTACAGGGCCGCTTTGACAACTATCCAAAACGTCGTGGTCTGACCCGCGTGGCGGAGATTGACCGTGCTGGCATGAACATCTGCTTTGCGCAGGACTCGATCCGTGATCCATGGTATCCGGTCGGCAATGGCAATATTTTACGCATTCTGGATGCCGGTTTGCATATTTGTCACATGCTGGGCTATGAAGACCTGCAGCACTGTCTGGATCTGATCTCGGACAATTCTGCCAAAACCATGTGTCTGGGGGATCAATATGGCATCGAAGTAGGAAAACCGGCGAGCTTTATCCTGTTCAATGCCAAGAATGATTATGAGGTTGTCGCTAATCAGGCCAAGGCGGTGCTAAGTGTGCGTCATGGCAACATCATCATGCAGCGTCAGGAAGATCAGGTGCAATTATTGTCTGTTGCAACACCTTCCCAGCAGGATGCTGCAACTCAGCGTTTAGCGATTGGCGTCTAATTCAATACGTAAAACAACACACTGAAAATATCTGATCCGAGTGAAAGATATTTTTCGATGAACTGATCTAGCGGGTAGGCAAAATCCGGATGTATAAACAACCGGCATTGTCCTAAACCGGATTTACCTGACCCGCAATCCAAATCACTAAATCAAAAAATTGTCTATGTTCTGCATAGATAAGGGGTTTCTTATGCTTAAAAAAAATGTGTTACACCGTATGACTATCCCTTCAGGCCTAGCTTTTGCTGTTTTATCCACAATGACTGTAACTCATGCAGAAGAACAAGCCTGGTCGGTTTCTGGTTTTGTACGAGGTAATTATCAATATAAAGAATATGCTGAAAGCGAAAAGAGTAAAGCGCAGATCAGTGATATCCGGCTCAATCTTAATTATCAGAAAGATCAGATAGATGGCAAGATTACGGCACGCTGTGTCCAATTTAACGAAATGTGTGATTTGATTACATTGTCAGATGCTTATCTGGGTTATCAACTGGATGAGCAGCAGAAAATCACCGTGGGCTTGCAACCGATTCCATTCGGGATTGGAACCTATTGGGATAGCAGTTTCTATGAAAGCATGATGTATACAATCTGAACCGTACCGGGTTTGTCGGAGACTTTTTTATTTAAGTTAGGCCACCTGACCTAACGGGTTAATCTTATCATAGTACATTGCTTCAAACTGGCTTTGTTGCACAAAGATTTGAAATGCAAAGCGCCCCTAATTGAGCCAAATTTAAGGCGTAACTTGGGTAAGTGGTCGACCTAATTCCGTAAATCTGTTAAGGA
>NZ_JBIQOC010000033.1:0-49391 GCF_044130295.1 Acinetobacter uliginosus
TGGGTAATGTACAAGTTGCTGTAGAAGCATGTTTAATTCGTCTGATCACAGATACTTTATAAAGCATTTTAATACTTTTTTGAATCTGTCAATGCGTAAGTCCTAAAATCTTTAAATTTAAGGTCAATTATTAGACTTCTTCCATACATCATTTTAGAAACTAAAAATTGTTCGTAAAACCAAAATTGAAAATAAATTTTAGTCAATATCAGATTCATGAGTGTGGCATGGATGCCACACGTTTCCCATCCCTTGCGCTGCATTTTAAAGCAGTGCTTAAAACTGGCTAAGGAGGTCGTATATGTTAAATAAAAGGTTTTTCCTGCGGACTCACAATATATTTTGAGATCCTCATTTTGACCTTTCAAAAGTAGAGAGATTGCCTACGAGAAGGTAAAAAAATTAAATCAATCAAATGAGGCTGTGCTGATTTAAAAAAATCTAATAGTGAATATTTTTGATTTATGAAAGATATCTATTATTTAAGTATTTATTTTCTGCAACCATGGTACACCTTTCATTGAATCACGCTGGGCCAGCAGCTGAATAAACGGCTTGAACTCATCCAGATAAGGCAATATTTTGAGAGAGATGGCAAAAATCACCCAGTACCCCAGAAATAAATCTGCTGCTGAAATTTTATCACCCAGCAAGTACGGATTTGCTTCTTGCATACCCTTTTTTAGCAATGCCAATAAGCTCTCTTCATGACCAAAGGTCAGGCTTCGTTTTCTTTGCTCAATTTGCTCGTCCGATACGCCTAGCCCTTTTAAATCCATAAACTCAGTCAAAGGACCATGCGCAAAAAACATCCATTTCAGATAGGCACCACGCTTGGGGTCATCCAGGGCAGGCGCCAAACCTTTTTCCATATATTTATCTGCCAGATAAGTAAATATGGCCGCAACTTCAGAAATCACTACGCCCTGATCGACCAGACAGGGGACTTTTCCCATGGGATTAATAGTTAAATATTCAGCCTGATGCATATTTTCATAGGGCACGTTTATCTCTTCAATCTGGTCTTCTATACCCAGCTCTTTTAATAAAAGCATCACGGTCATGCCACGCGACTGAGCATTGTTATACAGCTTCATCATTTTAATTCGACCTCTGTTGTTATTTTAGTTTTTAAGTATAAAGCGCTTTGATTATTTGTTGCTGATGATTATGCGATACATTCACTCGTTAACGATGCTTTTTATCGCTTTAAAAGCATCGTGCAATATCAAACAGTTATTTTAAAAAAAACCCATATAAAACTGTTCTTTCAAGATTTTTAAAATCAGTTCAATCAGCTCATTTTTTTGCCCTTTACGATAACTGGCATACAGGTTAATCATCGGTAAAGGCTCAATAGTATTTTTCACGATAATTTTATCGCCCAATAGTGGGATCACATAAGCCGGTACCAGGCTCCAGCCTACGCCCATGCCGACTAAATTGACATTTAACAGAATATTGGTCGAGTGCTGTACGACGTTGACATCCAGTTTAGCCTGCTTAAAGAAATCGGTAATAATCTTGTACAACTGCGGTGAAGCATCTTCGTCACTAATGACAAAATCCTGATGATTAAAACTCTTGATACTAATATGACGCTGCTCGGCAATCGGTGAATCCTTCGGCACGATTAAAGCCAACGGCTCACTAAAAATCTGTACATGCTCCAGCTCATCCGATTCATCGACATAGCGGGTAAAGGCAATGTCAATATCACCTTTTTTTAAGGCCTTCAGCTGGTTGGCATCGGTCAGGCTATGAAAGTTGATTTTGATGTCGGGAAAATGAGCCCGTATATTCGGCATGATATAGGGAAAAATTTTCATTTCTGCCACAGGGACAAAGCCAATATTCAACTGGTCTTTGCTCAGGTTGGCAATTTTCCGCGCAGCATCAATCGCCTTTTCTGCATGCTCCAAACTCAGCAGCGCTTCTTTCAGAAATACTTTTCCCGCTTCAGTCAACTCAACTTTACGGTTGGATCGAATCAATAACTGAACACCCACCTCATGTTCCAGATCTTTAATCTGCTGGCTCAAAGATGGTTGTACCGTACACATGCGCTGTGCCGCCTTGGTAAAATTCAGTTCTTGTGCAACTGCAACAAAATAGCGTAAATGACGTAATTCCACGTGCCGGACCTCTCTTTATTTAGGTTGCTTCAGTGATGCCGAAACTGTGTATTTATAAACAAATAAAGTCAGCACAGTAATTACAGCACAGAATAAATAACTCAGTTGATAACCATAATAGGCAATCATCAATCCCAAAATGACTGAGCCGATTGCCATGCCCAAATCAAACAGGGTAAAGAATGTGGAAATGGCATGCCCCATACGCTGTTTTGGCACAGACTGAATAGCAATGGTTTGAAAACATGGAAACAGTGAGCCATAACCAATGCCAATAAATATAGCAGATAACCAGAGCAGCCATTGATTGGAGATCAGACTGACCACGACCAGGCCTATGGCAAAGAAAATAAAGGAAGGATAAATGACTGCACTGGCACCTTTACGGTCATAAATTTTGCCTACCCATGGCCGCACTACAATCATGGAAATGGCGAAGACAATAAAAAATAGGCTGGTATACGCGAGCAGAGCTTTAGATTCGCTATAAGCGGTAATGAAACTCATAATGCTGGAATAGGCAAATGCAGTCAGCAAGGCAACAAAGCCAATCGGTATAGCACGTGTTTCAATAATGTCATGCCAACCCAGACGGTTTTTTTCTTGAGTCTCAGCCGTGAAGGCAACCTTGTCCTGCTGTTGTACCGGAATGATTAAACAAAAAATAAAACCCAGACTGATCACAGCGGTTAATAGTGCAAATAGCATCTTAAAATCAGTAAACTGCAGCACGGTCAAGGCAATTAAAGGCCCAAATACCACAGCAAGATTGGTCGACATGACAAAATAGCCCATGCCCTCGCCCTTACGCCGATCTGGAATAAAATCATTTGCTATGGGCACGGTGACCGTAGTTAATATGCTAAACCAGATACCATGAAGAAATCGGATCAACAATAAGGCCCACATACTGTCGGCAAATAAATAGCTAAAAGCAAACAGTACAAACAGCAATTCCGAGCCGCGAAAGGCAATTTTTTTGCCTAATTTTTCCACAATCAGTCCGGAAAATGGACGAACTGCAATTGAAGAAACCAGAAATAGGGTCAGTGCCAAACCTGCTTCCTTCACCGTCCCGCCTAGATCCTTCATGATATAAATCGGCAAGACCGTTAATAATGCATAATAATAGGTAAATAAAAACAGGTTATTGCATAGGCATAATATAAACGAGCTATTCCATAGACGCTCAGTGTTTGTTGTAGACATAATGACCAACTTAGCGGTAGCCCGGTGCTACTTTTGAACCAGAACAGGTTGCATCACCAAACGTACAAGATTGTGTATGTAAGTTTCATCTGGCATGCAATTAAAGAAAATAATCTGATAATGAATCGGCCCATACAGCGTATCCAGCATCAGTTCAAATGGATAATCGGCAATAATTTCGTTACGCTCTATGGCAAGTTGAATCAACTTGCGTGTTTGCTCACGACGCGGTAATAAATACAGCCTGAAAAACTCACCGGCTGCTTCACGATGCTCGGCCATCACCACCAATAAAGCTCGCCCTAACGGATGATTTAGCGCAAGGGACAATTTTAACAACTGCTGGTTCAGATTAACTTCCAGGCTCTGCTCAAAATCCAGATCAAAGACCGAAGCGGTGTGCTCTTTAAAGGCATCAAAGACCAGATCAGATTTATGCTTCCACCAGCGATAAATGGTCGACTTTCCTACCCCTGCCCGTGCAGCAATATCTTCAACAGTTAAATGACTGTAATCCTCATCTTCCAATGCAGCAGTCACTGCCTGCAAAATACATTGCTTGCGACGCGAAGTTTTTTCTAGTTCAGTCATTCACCACCAAAAACGAAACGAAACGTATCGTTTTATATTAGGCTAATTTTTGCCTGCTGTACAGCTCCAATCTTCCCGTTAAAATCAAAAAAGACCGCTTTAAAGCAGTCTTTTTAACATCAGCGTTTAGCCTGTTTTAATACAGCATTAGCATTGCGAGGTTTTTTTATAAATACTGCATGAAGGATGATGGCTTTCTTGCAAGCGCGCCACTTTACGATGTTCAGCAGCCTCAAAACGGCAACGTTTCCAGTCATTGTCCAGCTTCAATGGCGGAATCTGTTTCGGTTGACCATTTTCATCTACAGCTACCATAGTGAAGTAACAACTATTGGTATGACGTACGGTACGTTTTTGAATGTTCTGCGCTTCTACGCGAATCCCGATTTCCATTGAGGTACGGCCGACATGGTTGACACTGGCAAGAAAAGTAACGAGTTCACCCACATGAATTGGTTCTTTGAAATTTACTTTATCCACCGACAAAGTCACCACATAACTGCCTGAATAACGGCTAGCACATGCGTATGCGACCTGATCCAGTAATTTTAAAATTGTTCCGCCATGAACATTTCCTGAAAAGTTCGCCATATCAGGAGTCATTAAAACTGTCATGGTTAATTCAGACTGGTCATCTAATGCTGGAGCAATTTGATCTAATGGGGACATCGCGTTCTCTAGACTCTTTTACAGACAATAGTATAAGGAATGATTATATCGTTTTTCTATGAAATAAAATGTCGAAATTGCCAATAAACCCATCATTATTATTTATAGTGATTTTGGTATCATTCAAAAAAATATATATCAATTTTACCAACTCACTGAGATATAAACATTTTTCTTATAGCATGATTTTAATAGAATATTTGTTCTAAAAATTAAATTACAAAAAGATGGCTATATATTTTAAAACATATCGTGTGATTATTACTTGAATACCCAGGAATCAAACAAAATTTAAATCTATTTGAGCACAGAGCTAGTGTCTAACGTGTCATATCAGACCAGTCAAATCTCAGCTTAAACTAATATCAAGGTGTTATATTGCGCAGCATTTCTTTGGAAATATTGCCATAGCTCAATACATTTTGCTGGTCGAGCTGGGTCTCAACACTATAGGTACCATCAGTATTTTCTGAAATCACGGTAAATACCAGATTTTCCATACTCGCCATTTTAACTTTTTGACCTATGGCAAATTTTTCTATGTTCATACTACTGTTATGCATTTAACCATCCTTACAGAAATATGCTTTTATGACTTTAATAAACTCCAGTGTAGAGAATTTTTATTTACTGGTAAACTTAAATCATTGAACAAACACATATTATATAAAAATTATATAATACAAAAGCTTTCATCACTTAGTTGATTTTATTGAATAATATCAATTGATTAGTTTATCTTTACAGTTGAATTCCATTCATCTTGATTGATTATCCCTCAAAACCCAAATGACGACAGACTAAAACCTAACAGCATTGCAATAATGAATCTGAGACTCTTAGGGATTCGGTTTCATCATTGCAATTAATTGAAGGACTTAATCCTGTGCGCTTAATTGCTGAATGGTATGACCAAATGGATAATGCTTCTGTTTCAATAAAGTGGTAATTTCATTTAACTGACTTTCTGTTGCATCTATTCCGGCTTGCATGGTCATTGCACGACCTTTTACATCAAATATATGCCCTTTTTCCCTTAAATCTGGCTGAATCACAATATCTGCATGCTTTAACTCTTCTTCAGCTAAACGGCTCTGCATGATATTAATATTTTGATTGAACATTCCCCAAACATTACTGGTTTCGGTATGCATGGGTTGCGCCAGAATATCCACAGCAATCACAATATCCGCCCCCAAATCGCGTGCCACGCCTACAGGTACCGGGCTCACCAGACCGCCATCCACATATTCATCCGCACCAATTTTGGTCGGAATAAACATGCTTGGAATAGACACGGAAGCGCGTACCGCCTGTCCGGTATTACCATAGTTAAAGACGACTTTTTTGCCTTGTTTTAATTCCGTTGCGACCACATACATCGGGATTTTTAATGCTTCTAAGGGCATATTGTTGACTTGTTGATTGACATAATTTTCAACTTTTTGGCCATCAAAAAAACCTTTCATGTCCAACTTTACATCACGCACATCATTGGCTTTCATGCTTAAAGCAATATCACGCAGCTCTTCTGCTGTTTTACCACTGGCATAAATTGAACCCACAATACTGCCCGCACTGGTGCCTACAATCAAATCCGGGTGTATTCCTTGCTGCTCCAGTACCTGAATGACCCCGATATGAGCATAGCCACGAGCACCACCACTGCCCAGTACCAAGGCAACAATAGGACGGTTTTCCTGCTGTTTGAGTTTTTTAAAATTAATACGCTCTGCCCGAACTTGAGCATCTGCAGCAGGTGGCTCTGATAGTCCTGTCGAACCAACAGTAAGCTTAGGTTGGGCAACCGTTTGACAGCCTCCCAACCCCAATACTGCCAAAACAATAAAACTAAATTTGATATTGCTCATGAACCACCTAAAGATAAATAAAGCTGTTCGCAAAAAGGCGTATATTTTAAGAACGATCTATGTGTAACACTGTATTCTTTCGTAAAGTTATCCTTAAAAGCTCTCAGTTTTTAAAAGATCAGGGCTCATATATTTGCCGCCTTCCTCTTGATATTATCTCATCTTTTGACCTTTTTTATAGCAGGCTTTTGCCCATACGACTGGCGCTGATGATTCTCATACGAATGAGATCACTGAGGTATTAACTGGAGATGAAAAATAATTTTTCAAATAAAAAAAGAGGCGAACCAGTCGCCTCTTTTTTAAATTTCCAGTTTTGAATTAGAAATTATATTTAGCCATCAAACCTACACGGTTATCTTTGAATGACTGACCAGCAAATGTTTCACGCTTACCATTGATATATTCCACACCTAAATCAATTGGTGCAGCTGGTGAATAGATAATGTTCATCCAAGCTTGTTGCACTTTTTCATTCGCTGTTTTATTGAGGCGGGCATAGTCAGTACCATCGTCAGCAAACGATGCACCATAAGCCAATGTTGAACGCAAGTTAGGTAAAATCTTATAAGTTGCGCCGACTTGAACTGCATTAAACTCATTCTGCTCAATACTGTTATTTGCCGGATCTACAACATAAGCTGAATTGCTGCCATATAAATAGTTGCTGTTACCCACTACATGCGAAACATCAGCAGACACTTTTAAAGGATCAGCAACTTGATAATTAACCCCTGCCGCTACACCCCAGCCAGTTTTATTATCATCAGCTGCTGTTGATTTATAATTTTCAACCAAAGCACGTGCAGATACGGAACCTTTACCCTCCGCAAAACCTTGCACTAATTTCGCAGTTAAATTAGGTAAACGATATTTAATAGTATCCCCTGTAGCCGAACTATCTGCTTCTTCTGCAGACAAGAATAATTGGGTAGCAGGAGCCAGTTTAAGACCATAGCGTACTTGAGGAACACGCAGTGTACCTCCACCCACGTTCGTTGCAAGGTCAATCATTTCTGGCGCATGATTCGACAGGAAGTTTGAAGTGGTTTGACCGAATAACCAGTCATTATAGGTTAAGTAAGCATGACGAATACGCAATGCTTCATTGGTTCCTGCAAAATCAACTTCAACTTTACCACCAACTTTTGCATCACCCACTGGCGTATTAAAATCTAAGCCTAAACGGGTCATTTTTCCGGTAGCACGAAGCTTGTCATTAACTAATGCAGTTGCTCCACCAGATTTGTGTACTGCGTTAAAGTCGTCATCTGCACCTTCAATAATATAGTTAGCATCACCACGAACAAAACCGTATAGGTTTACACTGGCGCCCGCTTTAGTTTTAAAGCCAGTTAATGCTGATTCAGACTTCGCTGCAGGTGCTGCTGCAAGTTGAACAGGCTGTGCCTTGACTTGCTCAATTTGAGTTTGTTGCTGTTGCTGCACTTGCTGTTGTTGTTGAATTAAAGATTTTAATGCTTCAACTTCTTGACGTAATTGTTGAATTTGTTTTTGTTCAGCTGTGCCGGCATGTGCTGTACTAACCATGACTGCTGTAACTGCCAATGCTAAACCTTTAGCAATAAATTTACCGTTACGTAATTGACTCATTCTTAAAATCTCCGATTTGTTAAATTTCGCATTCCATGCATTCAGTGATTTTTTAAAAACCCAATAAATCTATGAAAAAATACCCTTCAAAAATTAATAAGCTTAAAAAACCATTGCATTTTCAGCTTCTGAGTACAGTAAAAAACTTAAAATATTATAATATTACAAATATGTGACATCCACATATCGTGCTAAATCTAGCAATTTTCAGACTTTATTAAAATCAGTTTTCCCGAACAGTGATTGAAAAATCATCTCATTTTCAGATCTAATAAAAAAATAATGTGGATATTCTTAGACTTAGAAAAATTCATCCTAAAGCCGAACAACCAGACATTCGACTAATGTATATAACTACCCAGCGCTAAAAAACTCATTTCAAAAGACATTTTTATAAATTTACAGCTCATTTCAGCATGTAAACGATGCCATAACTGCCCGCCATGCGGTACGAGCTTTTTGTATCAGACAGGTGATCCATAAATCATTAAAACATTTTAACCGTGGCAAGCTGGGCACCCTTAAGAAAACCTTTGCCTAGTTATCCGGAAAAATGGATATTGCCGCGTTTATGGATAAATAAATAAATAAATAGCTTTAACTCAAACAGACCTTTAGCACGAATAAGTTTAAAGGTCTGTTTTGCTATGCAGATATTTAAATATTTAAACTTTTATCCTGCAATTGTCTGCTGAACTGCAGAATTGCAAGCAAAGTCACAGCCACGAAGATCAACATCAGAATTCCCATATTGAGCAGTGAATCCCACATCAGAAAATTTAAAATCACGCCACCGAGCAAACCACAGGCAAACTGCATACTTCCCATAATCGCACTGGCTGTCCCCGCTTGCGCACCCTGTTCCGACATGGCCAAAGCCATCGCATTGGGACCAGTAAAACCAATTCCTGCCACTGCCCAGAACATGCCAATCAATACCAGCCATAAGGGACTATGACCGATTAAACCTGCACTGAATAAAATGCAGACCCCAAGCAACTGGATGATGCCGCCTATTTTCAGGCGACTCAGGACCGAAAATTGCTGGCCAAGTCTTTTATTGAGCGCAGATAACAGCATGATACCAAAGGCATTCAGCCCAAAAGCATAAGCAAATTGCTGTTGCGCTAATCCATAATGATCCATCAGCACAGCAGCAGATGAACTGATATAACAAAATAAAATGCCGCCAGAAAAACAACCAGCCAGCATTGGCCATGTAAAACTCGGGTCTTTAAAAATACTACCGTACAGCTGGATAATCTGAGCAACATTCAGCTTTAAACGGCGTTCAGGTGGCAAACTTTCTTTAAAGAAAAAGTGCACGCAGAATAAACAGATCAGTCCGATCAAGGTTAAAAAGACAAAGACTGCATGCCAGCTAAAGAACGTCAATACCATTGCCCCGACACTCGGCGCAACAATCGGCGCAATCCCCATCACAATCATCATGCTGGCAAAGGCCTGTGCAGAAGCCTGCATATCCAGACGGTCACGAATGGCAGCCCGGGCAATCACAACCCCTACGCAGCCTCCGACAGCCTGTAAAATCCTTGCAGCAATTAAGCTCCATTCATTGCTGGCAAAAATACACAGCAAGCTTGCAACAACATACAGGGTTAATCCAAAATACAATGGTGTTTTGCGCCCAATCCGGTCACTCAAAGGTCCATAGATCAGCTGCCCTAAAGCCAGTCCCAAAAAATAAGCCGGTAAAGTATTGGCCACCATTTGCGTACTGACGCCAAAATCCTGTGCCATTTGCGGCAAGGCTGGCAGGTACATATCAATAGAAAGTGGGCCAAGTGAGGTCAATAAAGCCAGCAGCATGATCCATGCTGTGGAATACTGCCGTGTAGATTGCTGTACAGACATAACGATATTCAATTTTTAAATGGGGGCTTTAAAGACAAGCTTACACTGTACATAGTATTATTTTAAGGATTGAAAATGAAATTTCACATAATTTCATTCCCTGATGCATACATCCTTTAGTGATTAGGACATAACTTGAAATCTTGGCTGACGCGTCTTAAACAAGCGACTTACAATACCACCTTCATGTATAACCTGCGCATGATTATTGCATTTGCAGGTACTGCCTTTGTGCCCTATTTTATGGGACAACAGCTTTTTACCATTCCCTTGACCTTAGGGGTAGTGGCTGCCGGTTTAAGCGATATCGATGACCGCTTTTCAGTGCGGATCATGAACCTGATTTATACTTACATCGGTTTCTTTATTACCGCCGCCTCGATTTATTTTTTATTTCCTCATCCCGTTTTATTTGCCATAGGGCTGATTGTGTCCTGCATTGGCTGGATTCTGCTCGGCTCATTAGGACGGCGTTATGCGACCATTTCCTATGGCTGTCTAGTCATTTCAGTCTATTCAATGCTGGGGGTTGGACTGTTTGATCAATGGTATATGCAGGCTGGACTGTTGGTTGCCGGTGCGATGTGGTATGGCCTGCTTTCTACCATCAGTTTTCTGCTATTTCCGGTTCGGCAGGTTCAGGACAAACTGTCCCAGTGCTATTCATCACTGGGAGACTTTCTGTTTGCCAAATCGAACCTGTTTGATGTTGACATGACGCCAGAAAGTTATCAGCAAAGCATGATTGAGCTGTCTTTGGAAAATGGCAAACTGGTCGGTATTTTCAATGAAATGAAAACTGCCCTGTTAACCCGATTAAAAGGTGACCGTGGACAAAAAGATACCCGTCGCAGCCTGCAATATTATTTTGTGGCTCAGGATATCCATGAACGTGCAGATTCAGCGCATATTGATTATCAAAAACTGGTCAAAGTTTTTGAACATAGTGACATTTTATTTCGCTTTCAACGCATTCTTTCTATTCAGGGTAAGGCCTGTAAAGACTTGGGTCACAGTATTTTAAATCGTGAAACCTATCAGCATAACAAGCGCTTTAAACATGCCTTTGCCAACTTAAAAATATCCCTGGAAAAACTCCGTGCCGAGCAGCAATACGATCAAGTTTGGGTCAATGCCTTATTTTCTCTTTATCAAAATTTAAAGTCGATTGATGCCCAGCTTCGCAACGTAGAAACAGAGCGGCATATTAAGTTAGATAAAAGCAAACATATTGAAAACCAGCTAAAAGATGATGATCTCAAAGGCTGGGATGATATTGTGATTCGGATCAAACAGCATTTAACACCAGAGTCGGTGCTGTTTAGACATGCAATTCGTGTCTCTATTGTCTTGTTTATTGGTTATATTTTTGTCCAGATTACCCAGATTCAATATGGCTACTGGATTCTATTAACGGCGCTTTTTGTCAGCCAACCCAATTTTAACGCCACCAAACGTCGCCTGCGTTTACGGATTGTTGGCACCTTGGTCGGCATTATTCTCGGCTATGCCATTTTGTATTTTATTCCTTCGATCGAAGGTCAATTATTACTGCTGATTTTAAGTGGTGTACTGTTCTTTGAATTACGCAGTAAGCAATATGCCCAGGCCACCGCCTTTATCACGATTTTGGCATTAATTAACTTTAACCTCGATGGATTGGGTTTCGCCGCAGCCCTCCCGCGCATGATTGATACCTTGATTGGCTGTGCCTTGGCCTGGTTTGGGGTGAGTTTTATCTTCCCCGACTGGAAATTTCGTCGTTTACCGCGCAATATCCGGCGTTCACTCAACGCTCAATGTGAATATTTGACCGAAGTGATTGAGCAGTACAAAAATGGCCGTAATAACGGTTTGAAATATCGTGTGGTACGTCGTGCTGCGCATAATAACGATGCAGATGTGGCCTCACTGATTTCGACCCTGGCCACAGAACCTGATTTTGATCCGACACAAAAAAGCCAGGCTTTTGAATTTTTGTGCTTGAATCACACCCTGCTCAGCTATATTGCTGCACTGGGCGCACATCGTGAAAAAATTGCAGATCAGGAAGTCTTGCAGCTCCTCGATCAAGCGCTGGACGACATTCAAGGGGCATTGCTAAAAGATGAAGTGCCCGACCTGACGGCACAAAATATGCTGAATACCATACGCCAACGCTTAAACCAAAATAATGAAGAGGATCAAAAATCTCTGATTGTGTTGCAGCAATTATCGTTGATGCTCAGTATTCTGAATCAGCTCAGTCGTTTAAAGCAAAGTCTAAGCCATGACCGTGATGAAAAAGCCACCGAATTAGCCTCATTATAAATAGGATGATTTTGGAACAATATACTCACTGAATTGGTATAAATAATGCTAAACTTTTTACAGTTCTAAATTTGTTATTTTCATTATGACCGCGAAAAATTTATACGCTTATACCTTACAGCCTGTGAACTATGAAATTTCTGAGGCTGAACAACGTCAAGCGCAACTTGCCATCTGGCGTAGCACCAATAAAATCGGCACCAAAGCCTGGATCATCATGGCAGCTGTTGCCCTACTTTCCATTGTCGGTATCATCTTGCTGAAAAACTATTCCACCATTTTCTGCTGGGTGGCTTTGGTCTGTGTGCTTGCATATTTCCTGATCCGTAAATTCGGCCTGGAATGGTATGTAAAACGCAAGATGAATGAATTTCCGGTACAGGAAATTAAAGGTATCCGTTTGGGCGTACAGCCGCACGGCATTATCATGCGTCAGCAAATGGGTGCACAGGAAGGTGTTGGTGCCATTGGCTGGAAAGATATTTATGAGTGGTACAATACCCCTGACTTTATGTTGATTAACTTCAAGGTTAAAGGTCAACAAGGTGCTTATATCTTGCCAAAGCGTATGGATTCAAAGAATTTTTCTTTCAAGACTATCCGCAAGCACTTGAATGAAACTGTGGGCGAAGCAAAACAGATTTAAATGCTACTGCAAGCTAGACATTAAAAAACCTCCAGACTGGGGGTTTTTTAATTCCGATAAAATTAAATGATAATGAGAATAAATATTACCTACTAAATCGATATCATTTTGGGAAAGTTCAGCTATAATTCAGGTTAATTCTGTTTCTCACCCTGTTTTTCGGCTATGTTAAAAAAAATCTTTTTCCAGATTCACTGGTTTCTTGGTATTACTGCCGGGTTAATCCTCTCCATTATGGGGATAACTGGTGCCATTTATTCATATGAACAGCCTATCCAGAAATGGCTCAATCCGGCTAGCTATACCGTCCAGATTGAAAAACAAGATAAATTAACCCCTGCCGAACTGTATCAGCATTTTCAAAAAACTGATCCGGAAATGAAAATTAATAGCATCACCATAGCCAAAGATCCGACAGCATCTTCAAGCATTAATATTGTCAAAGAAGGTGCACGTAAAGGCTATACCATGATGATTAATCCTTACACAGCCGAAGTGTTACCTGAGATTAAAGGACGAGAATTTTTCAAGTTTATCGAGCAGTTGCATCGCAATTTAACCGTTGGACCCGTCGGCAAGCAGATCACCGGGGCCTGTACCCTCATGCTGATCTTTTTTGTACTCAGTGGTCTATATCTGCGCTGGCCGAAAAAACATTCTGTTAAACAATGGTTCATGCTCAAGCCTCAACTAAAAGGCCGTAATTTCATTTGGGACTTACATGCCGTGGTGGGTACCTGGGTGGTGATTTTCTTCCTGATTATCGCCTGTACCGGTTTAACCTGGTCTTATGGCTGGTGGCGTAGCGGCTTGTACACTGTGATGGGTGTTGAACAACCGCAAGCCAAGGGTGAAGCTGAAGCGCCAAAAGGTGGTGAAGCACGCGGCAACCGTGAGGGTTCGAGCAAAGCATTACCTAATACAGCTACAGGCAACCCTGAAAAAGCTGCTGAACCTCAACCTGGTGAAAAACGCGAGAAAAAAGGCTTAAGCCCGGAACAGATCAATCTAGCTTTGAGTCAAAGCTGGAACGGCTTTAATGCTCAAGTGGGCCGTGATTATTCAAGTATTACCCTGAATATCCCGAAAAAAGCCAATGGTGAACTTGAAATTAGCTTTGTCGATGCCATTCCCCAGCATGAACGCGCACGCAACAAAGCCACATTTGATTATCAAGCATCTAGCATTAAAGAGATGGAACTTTACGAAGATAAAAAACTCAATGAAAAAATCATGAGCAGTATGCTGCCGGTGCACCGTGGTAGCTTCTTTGGTCCGGTTTACCAGTTCATGGCTATGCTGGCTGCTCTGAGTATGCCATTGTTCTTTGTTACAGGCTGGATGCTTTATCTGAAACGTAGCAAACAGAAGAAACTAACCCAAGCTGCACGTCATGGCTTAACCGCGATCAATATTGATGCCCGTGCAAAACCCTGGCTGATTGTCTATGCGTCACAAACCGGTACGGCAGAACAGCTGGCATGGCGTACAGCAACCAGCCTGCAACAGACTCATCAGTCTGTAAGTGTAAAATCTGTACAATATTTAAGTCTGGATGATTTAAAAAATACTGAACAGGTTTTATTTGTAGCCAGTACTTATGGTACCGGTGAAGCACCTGATTTAGCATCGGGTTTTACCAAAAAAATATTGCGCAAAAAAGCTGATTTAAGCCATCTGCACTATGCAGTATTGGCCTTGGGTTCGCGCGAATATGCCGACACTTTCTGCCATTTTGGCCATGCAATTGATAACTGGTTAAAACAGAATGGTGCACAGCAATTGTTTAATATCATTGAAGTGGATAATACCAATCAAGAGCAGATTCAGGCATGGAATACGACTTTAGCAAAAGTAACCCAGCTTGAATTGCAAACCATGAATATCGAAAAAACCTTCGATTGCTGGACTTTAACCCAACGTGATCTGCTCAATCCGAACAGCGTAGGTGCCCCAGCCTTTAATATCGAGTTAAAGCCGGATCATGAAGTGAGCTGGCAAGCCGGTGATATCGCCGAGATTCAACCCGGTAACAGTGCTGAACGTATTGCCCGGTTTATGCAGCAGCATCAAATTCAGCCGAATACCTCTGTAGATTCGTTAAAGATCAATATTGAACAGGCCTTATGGAACAAAGATTTGACCGGTGAAGTTGAACCTTTTGCCAATATGGATCATTTACTGGAGCAACTTCCGATGCTGCCTTCACGTGAATATTCCATTGCCAGTATTCCTTCACAGCAAGTTCTGCGTTTAGTGGTGCGCCAACAGTCCGATGCTCAAGGCCAATTGGGTCTGGGTTCAGGCTGGCTGACTCGGCATGCCCCGTTAAATAGCAAGATTGCGCTGCATATCCGTAACAATGAATCTTTCCACCTGATTGATGACAACCGTCCTATCATTTGTATTGGTAACGGTACCGGTCTTGCAGGATTAATGAGCTTGCTACATGCACGTATCCGTCAGAACTATACGCAAAACTGGCTGATCTTTGGTGAACGCCAGCGTGAACATGACTTCTTCTATCAGAGCACGATTGAAGCCTGGCAAACCACTGGCATGTTGCAACGCCTGGATTTGGCTTTCTCACGAGATCAGGCAGAAAAAGTCTATGTACATCATAAACTGCGTGAACAGGCACAGGAACTAAAAGCCTGGGTTAAGAATGGTGCGGTGATTTATGTGTGCGGTAGCATCAACGGTATGGCCAGCGATGTCGATCAGGCTTTAACCGACATTCTGGGTGAAGCTGTAGTTGACCAGCTACGCCAAGATGGACGTTATCGTCGTGATGTCTACTAATCATTGAAGTCAATAAAAAAACCGGGTCTCAGAACCCGGTTTTTTTATACTTAAAGTATCCAATTTGTTTAAACTAGCAACAACATTCACCCAGAGTAATTTTATGTCCAGCAGCTTCAAACGTCACCTGAGCTTGATTATCGGCAGTATATTGACTCTCGATGGCTTATGGTTACTGTCACTGGATAAAATTCATCTCGGCATTATTCTTCCGTTGATCATCGGTATTGGACTCATGCTCTATGCCCTGTTTTTTAACCGGATTCAAAGCTTTATTCAGCGCACGCAATTAAGACAGACTTTATGGCGCTGTGCATGGGCGGGATTTTTTCTCTGGCTCAGCACATTGGTGATATTTTTCAGTTATCTGCTATATAGCATTCAGCAGTCCAATACAGTTCAGCCCGCCTCTGCAGTCATTATACTGGGCAGTGGAATCGAAAAGGGTCATCCCTCTCCCACCTTAAAACAGCGATTAGATGTTGGTGCTGCCTATGCCAAACGTTACCCGGAAACCGTGCTGGTCGTGACTGGAGGTTTAGGATTTAAAGAACAAATTGCTGAAGCAACAGTGATGTCTGAATATCTGCAACAACAGCATCATATTGATCCATCACGTATTCTGTTAGAAGCTAAAAGTACCAGCACTGCAGAAAATCTGCGTAATGTGCAGCCTTTACTGGCACAGCAGCATATTTCCCTAAAGCAGCCAGTTGTCATTGTCACCAGTGACTTTCATATTTTACGTGCCAAAGCCATTGCTAAACATCAAGGTTATCAGCAGATATTTACCCTTAGCGCCCCAACACCGCTTTATATTCGCTATAACTCCTGGTTACGCGAATATTTTGCCTTTATCAGTGGCTGGCTGTTACAGGAATACTAAAATCAGTTCAAACGAATGCTACGGGGTAAAGGCAGTTTTTCATCTTTAAACAATTCAGGTTTTTGCAGGTAAATCTGATACAGATAATTTTTGATATCCAATAATAATTTTTCTGGTGCCACCAGCACATTTTGCCCTTCTGGTGTCAAATCCATCGATACACAGGTACTTTCCTGACGTAAAAAAGGAATGACTTTTTCAACAAAATCTTTAAGTGAAATATTCTCAACATGATAATTTGCCCAATTGTCTTTCACCAGCAATTTTGCCAGCCCTTTGCTTTGCCAAATAGCAAATGCACGCTGACCGGTAGGCGTTGCACATAATGCCCAACCATCATCATACAGGGCATGGACGTAACCTTGGCCTACAATCATTTCAACAAATTTTTTATAGATTTCTTGGGCATTATAAGTATTATTTTGGGTCTTAGACGCAGCCTTGCGTTGATATGGATTTCTCATGATTTTTCAATAGTTAAAATTATTATTAACTAAGGATTTTAGGAGAAAAATAGAATTTGATCAAGGAGAATATATGGTGGGCGCTGACGGGATCGAACCGCCGACATTCTGCTTGTAAGGCAGACGCTCTACCAACTGAGCTAAGCGCCCTGAAGAGTAAAAATAACATCGTTATTTTTTATGACGCAAGACAAGCGAAGTGCGTAGTCTTGGTATTGATATCTTAAACTCAGGGATTTAAGACATTTTAAAAATGGCGCAGCGGACGGGACTCGAACCCGCGACCCCCGGCGTGACAGGCCGGTATTCTAACCAACTGAACTACCGCTGCATCACGATACTTATTTCTAAGTAAGTTATATCTGAAAAAGAAAATATCTTTAAAAGATATGGTGGGCGCTGACGGGATCGAACCGCCGACATTCTGCTTGTAAGGCAGACGCTCTACCAACTGAGCTAAGCGCCCTCAAAAGGTCTATCATGTACATGGCGCAGCGGACGGGACTCGAACCCGCGACCCCCGGCGTGACAGGCCGGTATTCTAACCAACTGAACTACCGCTGCACTAACGTGTCTTAACGCTAATGAGCTTGGTGGGCGCTGACGGGATCGAACCGCCGACATTCTGCTGGAAAGGCAGACGCTCTACCACCTGAGCTAAGCGCCCTCAAAAGGTCTATCATGTAAATGGCGCAGCGGACGGGACTCGAACCCGCGACCCCCGGCGTGACAGGCCGGTATTCTAACCAACTGAACTACCGCTGCACTTACACAATGTCACTATTGTGGCAAACGAATATTAAGAACTGAAGTGGCGCAGCGGACGGGACTCGAACCCGCGACCCCCGGCGTGACAGGCCGGTATTCTAACCAACTGAACTACCGCTGCACTAAAGTGTCTTAACGCTAAAGAGCTTGGTGGGCGCTGACGGGATCGAACCGCCGACATTCTGCTTGTAAGGCAGACGCTCTACCAACTGAGCTAAGCGCCCTTTAAACGTCTTCATCGTTTGATGAGGTGCATTATAGAGAATCCTGACAGACTGTCAAACGCTTTTCTGACTGTTTTTGGTTTTTTACGTTTGAGTGATTAAAAAATAGGTTGTTTGCTATAAAAACAAACAATTTCGATAACTTATTTACTATTTTCCGTAAAAACCCAAAAATCACCGAGTCATTTTTAAGCAAAATATTGCAATATTTTTTGAACTGCTGGCGAATACCGCCATTTTTTATCTGCTATATATTCAGCTGGGTATTAAGCTTTTAATACTTTATCACATTATTAATCGGCGATTGCCTGTGTACCATCCTTCAAATTCAAACGCTGTTCTGAAATAAACACCAAAGCATCCTCAGTGATCAGTTCGAATAATTCAATCACATCCTTATTACGCATCCGGATGCAGCCATGTGACAACGGAATCCCCATAGGCTCTGTATCGGGGGTGCCATGAATATAGATATAACGCTGAAAGGTATCACAGCCCTCACCCTGATTAAAATTTTCTTCCAGACCACTTAACCAAAGGATACGCGATAAAATCCAGTCACGTTCAGGATATTGTGCAGCCAATGCTGCATCATAGACTTCACCAGTTTGCTGCCGTGCTTTAAACACCGCATTTTTCGGAGCATTATGACCAAATTTAAGCGCCACTTTATGCCAGCCCCGAGGAGTCTTGCCGGAATTTTCCTGCTCGCCAATCCCGTTTTTGCCTGTAGAGATGACATAAGTCTTGTCATGTTTCGGTAAGATCAAACTTTGCTCAGCTAAGTCAATCCATATATCCGCCTGTTCTAAAGAATATGCCATAACAAAATCACTCACCATCTTTGATTGGTTCTGCTGAAGGTTCAGGACGTAGCCATAACCAGATGGCCACTGTCAGCATGGTCAGGTCAGTGAAGATTTTCACCAAAAGCGGTGCATTGGTAAATAACATGATGATTCCACTGATCATCATCATGATAGTGGCGAACCATTTTGCCTTGCGTGGTACGGTGCCATTTTCACGCCATGCCCTTAAGGTCGCCCCATATTTAGGATGATTCAGCAACCAGGCATCCATTTGCGGCCAGCCTTTCGAAGCCGACCAGGCAGCTAAAATCAGAAATACTGTTGTTGGCATACCCGGTAAAAGTGCCCCGATAAAGCCCAGGATGACAAAAATCATCACTAAACTTCGCCAAAACAACATTTTCATAGCACTACCCTATACAACTAATTGCGGTAGTATAAAGTGTTTTTGCATATTATCCGTTGTCATTCTGCACTTTTTAATTTATCGCCCGGGGTTGCTATGTTTGCTTTAAATCAAGTCTCTCATATTGAAGAACCCTGGCTGCAATTTAAAAATTTACTGGTTCGGCAACTGGCCTTTTGTGTATGCAGTCCAAATATTTTATCCCACATCCCGTCCGAAATGGTACTCAAGCATGCTTTTCAATTTCATGATGATGCCGTATGGCGTAGCCATTTTCAGAATTATCACTCCAGATTGCTTTATTTAGATCAGCATCCACAAGAATTAGAAAGCTTTTTACAGCAGCTGAAAAGTACACGTTTGGGTCTGCGTTTTGAAATGCTGGTCTGGTTCTGGTTGCTCGACCAAGACTATCATCCGTATCAGTTAATCGGTCATAGCATTCAGAAAATTGCAGGACCCAGAACTCTGGGTGAACTCGATTTTCTGTTATTGAATACCGAAACCCAAGCCATTGAACACTGGGAAGTGGCTTTAAAATATTATCTGGCAGAACGGGATTGTTCTTTGCCCTACTGGTATGGCTTAAACCGCAGCGATACTTTATTGCGAAAATTAAATCACTTTAGCCAAAAGCAGTTTCAGTTTGAGGATGCACTGGAACACAACATTGAGCAGCGTTTCGCAGTACTCAAAGGGCAACTTTATCTACCTATTGGAAGCACAACAAACAGCCTTCCCAACTGGGTCAATCGACAGCGACGTTTAGGCTGTTGGGGAAGCGATATTCCTCCGCAAAATGCTCAATTTTACCGCTTACAGCGACTCGAATGGATCTGTCCAGAGCAGCATATCAGTAGCGATACCGCACAGTGGTGGAGTAACGACTTATATCTGCAAAAAGATCAAAATAATTTCTATATGTACCGCAATCCACCTTTACTCTCTCAAGCAATACATCGCCAATTTTATGAGAATTGTCTATTTTTATAACAAATGCTTACTTTTCTACCATCAAAAAACCCTATTGTTTAGACTGTGTATTAATTAACCTGAATTCACATCAAAATAATGAATGACTTGGAGATGATGATGAAAAAAATTCTTGCTGCTTCCCTCATTATTGCATTTGCTTTAACTGGCTGTAATACGTTTAAAGGTATGGGTAAAGATGTATCTAAAGCTGGAGAGGCTGTAACCGATACTGCAGAAAAAACTTCTGAGGAAATCCGCAAAAACTAGTTTGTCTTCAGCACACAGAACCCTATCCAAGATAGGGTTTTTTTATGCCAATTTTAGGGCAGTCATTCACATTCAAGGACATATTCGCCTATTATAGTGCAGACAAATTTATCGACTTATGAAAATCGCATGACCTCTTCCGCTACCCTTGATTTAAGCCTGCAACTGCTACGTCAGCCTTCTGTAACACCAATCGATCATAACTGCCAAAATATCATGGCGGAACGTCTGGAAAAAATCGGCTTCAATATTGAACCGATGCGTTTTGAAGACGTGGACAATCTGTGGGCACGTAAAGGTACTGAAGCACCTGTTTTATGTTTTGCAGGCCATACCGATGTGGTACCTACCGGGAGTTTAGATGCCTGGAATTCGGACCCTTTTGTACCGGAAATTCGCGATGGTAAACTGTATGGACGTGGCAGTGCCGACATGAAAACAGCACTGGCAGCGATGGTAGTGGCTTCAGAGCGTTTTGTGGCAAAACACCCAGACCATAAAGGTTCTATCGCATTTCTCATTACTTCCGATGAAGAAGGTCCATCCATTAACGGTACCGTGAAAGTTGTGGAAGCTTTAGAAGCCCGTAATGAAAAAATGACCTGGTGTTTGGTTGGTGAACCATCCAGTACCAAACAGTTGGGTGACGTGGTCAAAAATGGTCGTCGTGGTTCATTGAATGCTAAATTAACCGTGAAAGGTAAACAGGGACATGTGGCTTATCCTCACCTTGCCATCAACCCGATTCATACTGCCTCTAAAGCCCTGGCTGAACTGTGCGATACGGTGTGGGACAATGGCAATGAATATTTTCCTGCAACATCTTTCCAAATTTCCAATATCAATGCAGGTACCGGTACAACTAACGTGGTTCCGGGCAGTATGAATCTTTTATTTAACTTCCGTTATTCAACTGAAGTGACTGCTGAACATTTAAAAGAACGTACCTTAGAAATTCTAGACCGTCATAATCTTGATTATGATATTGAATGGACATTATCTGGCTTGCCATTCCTTACCCCAGTAGGCGAATTGGTCAATGCTGCTAAAAATGCCATTCGTAATGTCACCGGTATTGAAACTGAACTTTCTACCAGTGGCGGTACTTCCGACGGTCGTTTTATTGCCCCTACAGGTGCACAGGTGCTGGAACTCGGTGTATTAAATGCCAGCATCCATCAAATTGACGAACATGTAAATGTTGCTGACCTGGAACCGCTTGCTGAAATTTACGAACAAATTCTAGAAGGCTTATTAGCTCGCTAAAACAGTAACCACATAAAATAAAAAAGGAACTGAACAGTTCCTTTTTTATTACCCACCTTTTATAAATGCTTCAACATTACAATCCTAAAGAAGACTGAATGTGTTCGAGATTAGGCACATAAAACACCTGATCTCCCATCCGTACATACTGGAATACATCAGGGTCTGTTGCCGTGCGTTCTTCATCTACCACTTCAGAAATACGCAGACGAATCGTTTTTGGCATCTCATTACACATCAGGGCAAAACGCTGACTGACATCATCGCCTTCAATGACCAATGCTACACCCGTTTTGCGCTCCGGATCATTCACAGCATACACTGGCAGCTTCAATTCATGCCATTCCACAAAAGGCACCTGTGTAGCGCTATCCAGCGCAGACAAGACAATGTTTTGCGGAAGAATCATCGCTTCCTTACCATAACAATCGATAATATAGGTATCGATAAATCCGGTAGATACCGTAATAAGGTGGTGTAACTCCTGTTGTGAAATTCGGTCAACAGCAGAGTTTGAAACACTATTTTGGCTCATTGAGTTATCCCTGACTGATTTCTAACAAACTTTCCACATTTTCCAGCAATTCCGCTTCCTGGAACGGTTTACCCATATAGTGCGTTACCCCAAGACTGAATGCACGTTCACGGTGCTTCTCGCCTGTTCTTGACGTAATCATGATAATAGGCAAGTTTTGATGCACGTCATGGTGACGAACCAGATTCGTGACTTCAAAACCGTCCATGCGCGGCATTTCAATATCCAGCAACATCAAGTCTGGTTTGACATTTTCCAGCTGCTCCATGGCATCAATACCATCTTTGGCCGTCACCACATCAAAGCCTTGACGTTCAAGTAAACGTGAGGTCACCTTACGTACTGTCACCGAGTCATCCACAATCATGATCAGGCGGCGTGTATTACTGTAACGCGAATGCTCACGTTGATCAGACACATGTTTAAGACGTTGGGTGTTCTGAATTTGTCGGGCAATATTCTGACCATCCAGAATCAGACAGACTTGACCATCACCTAGAATAGTCGCTCCGGCAACAGCGCCAACACTTGAGAATTGCTGACCGATCGGTTTCACCACAATTTGTGCACGCGAACCAATCAGCTGATCCACAAGTAGTGCAATAGTTTGACCACTATTGCCTTTAATCAGCAATACAGGTAAAGAATGGGCAACATTACTTAAACGTGGTAAAGGCTGATTGGACACAAATTCGGATAAATAACGCAGTTTGTAACTGGTGTTATCAATTTTAAAGAAGTCGTCTTTACTGTTGAAATATTTTTCCAGTGCTGATGGTGCAATACGTACAATACGGTCAATTTGTGCCAGTGAAATCGCAAACTGCTGGTCGCCTGATTTAACCATCAAGGCGTCACTCACCGCCACCGTAGTTGGTACGCGAATGGTAAAGGTGGTCCCTTTACCCAATTCAGAATCGATGGAAATATGCCCGCCCAGCGCCTTAATTTCGCTTTGCACCACGTCCAGACCTACACCGCGTCCGGAAATTTGGGTCACTTCTTTGGCAGTAGTAAATCCAGGATGGAAAATTAATTGCAGGATTTCCTGCTTATCCATGGATTGATCGGCTTTAATTAAACCCAAGCTGAGTGCTTTTTCTTTAATTTTTGTTTCATCAATCCCTTTACCGTCATCACTGAATGACACCAGTACATCTGTACCTTGACGGCTAATATTGAGAACAATTTTCCCGACTTCAGGCTTTTGTAACTCATGTCGTACGTGAGTGTCTTCCAGACCATGGTCAATCGCATTACGCAGCATGTGCTCGAACGGTGTAACCAGACGCTCTAGAATGTTACGGTCCAATTCACCTTCGGTGTTTTGCACCACCAGCTCGGCCGGACGGTTCAGGGTCGATGAGGTTTGACGCACAATCCGTTGTAACCGTGGCAATAAACGATCAAATGGTACCAGACGGGTACGCATCAGGCTTTCTTGAATCTCGGCTTGAATACGGGATTGTTGTAACAGTAAACCTTCCGTATCACGAATCTTTTCTGACAGGGTCGTCTTGAAATCGACCAAGTCAGATGCAGATTCCGCCAGCGATTTTGACAACTGGTTTAATGATGAATATTGGTCCATCTCCAGGGGATCAAAATCGGCATAACGTGAATTATCACCATGTTTGGCAATAATTTGAGACTCGAGCTCACCTTCCATTCGACGTAACTGGTCAGCCAGACGCTTGATCGCCAGTTCCATTTCGTTCAGGGTATTACTAAACTGTCCCAAGTCCATTTCAATACGTGAACGGTTAATCGCATTTTCACCAGACAAGTCGATCATTTTCTCGACCAGATCGGCAGAAATACGGATCATTTCATTGCTGTTGTCCTGTTGATTACTTGTATCCCACTCACCCATCATTGCTGGAGGTTCGGTACCATCACCCTGAACAAATTCAAAGACTTTAGCCGTAGACAGCGTATCAGATTCGGCCACGCGCTTAGGTAACTGCGCAATGACATCAACAAATTCAATCGACTCTAAACTTAATTTGACGCTGTCAAAATTACTGTAATCATGCTCGAAAATAGCCTGCTTTAACCATGCCAAAGTCGTTTGCAATAACAGGTCATAAACATTGGAGTTGAACTGATGCACCGCAAAGCGTTCGAAGGTGGTTTCCAGCTGGTAAGCAATTGCCCCTACTGGTTCATTTTCCACCATACGTGCGCCACCTTTCAAACTGTGGGCTGCACGCTGTAATTGAAGCAGCAAGCTACGGTCACTACGCTGCTCAAACCACTGTTTCAACAGGCTATCTGTAGACTCCAGAATTTCTTCTGCTTCTTCCCAGAAGGTTTCTTCTGCAATTAAACGGATACTGTCATCCGGCTCTTCAACATGGTCTGGACTTGCCAAGGCAACTTCAGCAGCTATTTCAGGTTCAATTTCTGTTTCTACTGTCGTTGCAGTTTCAAGTTCTTCAATTTCAGCTGCAACTTCAGGTTCAGCCTGAACTTCGACTTCCGCAACTGCGGTGCTTACAGCCACACTACCTTGAGCGATCGCCTGAATATTACGCAAAATTTCAATCGATTCAGCACCTGAATAATCAATCTGCTCATCGCGAATGACTTGAATACGGTCTGATACATCATCTTGTACTAAGCGAATAATACTGATGAGTTGCGGATTGACCTCAATTTGATGACGGATCACGCGTTCATAAATGCTTTCCAATTCATGCGCAATTAAGCCAATATGAGTCGCCTGAATCATATTGGCACCCCCTTTAAGGGTATGCAAATAACGCATTAAATTATTCAGTGCTGCAGTATCGGACGGATCTTTCGACCAGGTATTCAAGTCTTGATCGATCCCGCCCAGTAATTCTTCTGCTTCTTCCAGGAAGATATCCAACAAATCTTCATCAAAATCACGATTTGCATCAGCAGCATGCATGTGTTCGCGGTCTGAACCAATTTTTTGTGAAATCTGTGCCAGATCTACAATACCTGAAGCAGCAGCTGGTGAGGCTTCAGCTTGAGTTTCAGGATTCGGTTCCTGAACTTCGAACTGTTCAAGATCCTGCTGAACAAAGGCTGCCAGATCATTCAGAACTTTCTGGATATCTTCCGTTAAAATAACGCGCTGACCTGCCGCCAGTGTATCAAACAGATGAATGAACTCTTGATGTGCCTGCCCAAACAGATCATATGCATAGTCGATATTGAGCAGTTCCGGTTTTAATACCAGAGCTTCATAGCCAGACTTCAATTCATGGGTAAATTGATAGATGCCCATCGCAGCACGATTATCAGTATTGTCCAATAATTGCTGTGCCTGCTGGCTTAAGGCCTGAATGTATTCCGGATATTCTACTTTGGCACGTTTTTCAAATTCGAATTCGGCATCCAGAAGTAAATCAATATTCAATTCGACCAGTTTGGACACCAGACCTTGCGGATTAACGTCCTCATCCACTTCTGCAGAACTGAAACCATAGTCGTCCCATGCCGAATTAAAGGTGGCATATATCGCATCAAGTTTCTGAGTCTGACCCTGTCTTAAAGTATGTAAATAATCACGGACAAATTCAGCATATTGAATTAGCAACGCAGTCTGGCTGGAGGTAGAGACAATTTCTTCTTGTAAAAGTGTTTTAAATAAGTTTTCAACCTTGGTACTGGCTGCAAAAATCTGATCAATATGTGCCATAGAAGAGCTGCCACGCAAGGTATGCAAGGCACGGATCAGGCCATTATAATCCTGATATTGTTCCTGTTCATTTTTCAGGAACTGGTCAATCGTGAGCAGATGTTCTTCTGCTTCTTCAATAAAGATCGCGACCGTTTCTTCAATATCATTGTTGTCGTCTGCTGCGACTGACGCTGCTGTAGCAGTAGTTTCGATTGCCATTTCAGGCGCTGCTTCACTAAATGATTGATCCTGCAATTCCAGACCAGTAAGACTATTGACACTGGTCAGTGTGCTAGACAGTTCAAGCAATTCTTCTAGTGCAGGTTCTAAACTGACCTGCTGCTGAATTTGCTGCCCCAATAATACTAAAGGTCTTAAGTCGATATCAGCATTTTGAACAGTTTTAAAAATTGGGTATAACTTGTATTGATAAATATTAAATACAGTTTGGGCAAATCGTTGAACTGTGCTGTCCAAAGGTACTGTGCCGGAAATAACCCGATTTAAAGTATCTTCAACCGCCCATGCCAACTCACCCGCAGATTTTGCTCCAACCATACGGCCAGAACCTTTAAGGGTATGAAAATGACGGCGAATGGTCGTTAAAGTTTCTTGGTCATTCGGATTTTCCAACCAAGTTGTAAATAAAGTACTTAATTCAACGAAGATTTCTTCTATTTCTTCAACAAAAATTTCTAGAATTTCTGCATCTTGATCAAGATAACTATCTTCAGGAAGCGTAGTCGTTTCAACTAAATTTTTTAATATTTCTTTCATAGCTTAGGCTTCTTACGTTTATCTGCCACCAAGAAGGTTGCTCAAACTTAATTGTCACCATCACGCGAGACCTAACTTTGAAGTTAAGTTCATCTTGTCGATGCTTGATCTGTGTCTTATAGATATCCCCTGCCCAAAAGCAGGGAATATCACTGCAACGCTTTTTAATTAACTTAGTCAGGTAATTTAAAGTCGGTTACAGATTCACGTAATGATTCGGCCATATTTGCCAGTTCCGATACCGAACGTGCTGTATCGAAGGTTGCTGTTGTGGTTTGCGAGGTAATTTCTTGTACGACATTCATCGTTGTCGCAATGTGACCAGCAGAAGCAGACTGAAGTTTTGCAGCATCCGAAATGTTGGCAATCAATCGCGCCAGGTTGGTCGATACGTTTTGAATTTCATCCAGTGCCACACCGGCATCTTTGGTTAAGCTTGCACCACGAACAACCTCGGAAGTGGTTTGCTCCATCGAAATTACGGCTTCGTTGGTATCTGTCTGAATGGTTTTTACCAAGCCTTCAATCTGTTTGGTTGCAGAGGCTGAACGTTCCGCAAGACGCTGTACCTCATCGGCTACCACGGCGAAACCACGACCAGCCTCACCCGCCATAGATGCCTGAATTGCAGCGTTCAATGCCAGAATGTTGGTTTGGTCGGCAATATCGTTAATCAGGGCAACGATGTTACCAATTTCCTGAGAAGATTCACCCAGACGTTTAATACGTTTAGATGTTTCCTGGATCTGCTCACGGATGGTGTCCATACCTTCAATAGAACGGTTTACAACCTCTGCACCATTGGCAGCAATTTGTACCGAACGCTCCGCAACCACTGCAGATTCTTCCGCGTTTGCAGATACCTGGTCAATAGACATCGCCATTTCGTTAATCGCGGCAGATGCACCGGCAATCTCTTGTGCCTGGTGTTCAGATGCTTCAGCAAGCTGGTGGGTAATGCCTTGGGTATTCGCTGTATATTGCGCAACTTCTTGAGACGTTTCAGTAATACGTGATACCAGGTCACGTAACTGGTCAATCGCGAAGTTAATGGAGTCGGCAATTGCTCCGGTAAAATCTTCCGATACCGTTGCATATGAACGCAAGTCACCATCCGCCAAGTCGGCAATTTCATCCAGTAAACGTAAAATCGCATTCTGGTTACGGTCATATTCTTCTTGCAGGTTTGCCACGCGCTGTTTATCTGACTGGCCACGTAATGCAAGCAACTTGAATACAGAAAACAGGAAAGCAACCAGACACAGGATTAAAAGCAAGGCAGGAAGCGCAATAGCCAAGCTCGAACCACCAGATAGCTTATTCAGGTTGGCTAACAATTCATCCGACTGGGCAAAAATTGCAGCAGAAGCTTGACGTACTTTTACAATTTGCGCCGAGTTTGAAAGAATTGTTGCAGAAGCTGATTTTAGTACATCATCATATTCGCTTTTAATGCCTGTCAGTGATTCACGCAATGCCGGATCATCAATACGTTCTACACCCAGTTCTGCACTACCATTGAGCTGGGCATTGAGGTAAGAACCGAAAGTTTCAGTATCGGCACTGAAGTCATCCGCAGATTCACGCGAGTTATCGTTACCTGTGAGTACCGAACTGATCGAACGCAAAATACGTTCCGCAATGAATACCTGGTTTTTGGCAATAACCACCTGGTTAGACGGCATGTTTTGACGCGCCATTTGGTCAACCATCAGGTTATATTCTGCCTGAATTCCCGGAATCGACTCACCAATTGCAATATTGGTATCGTACAGCTTGTTAATCATTTTCTGTTGAGACGAAATTAAATCAATCCCTTCTGATAGCGATTTCCACTGCTTTTCCACCTCAACCAATGCAGCTGTATGTGGATGAATATCTTTAACCGTTTCCAGGTTTTCAGCAAATTCTTTTTGCGATTTAATTAATTTATCAATCGACTCTTTGGTTCCTGAAGCAGTTGCATCAGTTGCCTGACGTGAAATGGTTTGTGACAATAGACGCAAATCACCCACACTACGTGTCAATTCATTATTACGCGGTACACTATAGAATAAGTACAATAACAGGAAGAGTGCTACGACCAGAGAAAATGCTGCCCCCAAAATTAATGGTTTGGACTTTTCACTGTCACCAAATACACGTGATAATTGCTCTGTTTGTGATTGAATCTTTGCGACTAAAGCATTCCCGCCATTATGGCTGGTGCCTTCACCTGTATTTTTCTTTTTAAGTTTAAAGCCCATCCAGCTTCTCCCCGAGTTGCGCTATCATTCTTTAGCTTGCGACTATTAATTTATAAATTTTATAGAGGCATTCATGTATTTTGGGTTTTGCAATAAACGACTAAATAAGAAAACATGCCAGTGCTGATTATGCTGATAAAAATAACCCTGACAATATTCTTGTAAATTGCTATCTAATTCACTGTTTTTAGAAAAGAAACTCTTCTTATTAAAGTGTTGAATCCCCAAAACCTGATCTACCACCAAACCGACATAATGGTCATTATGACTAATACACAATACTTTTTGAGTCGGTGAAAACTGACTTCGATGTCCTGAAATATAATGCGCCAAATCAGCGACGGAAAGTAAACGTCCCCGAATATTGGCCAGTCCCATCACCCATGACTGAGTATTTGGAACCGGAGTATATTTTGGTGGATATATCACTTCAGATACTTCACCCAAAGGGGCAACAAAATATTGCCCCATCATCTCAAAAGCAATGCCTGACCATCGGTTTACTTCATTTTCAGTTGTAACGTAGTTTTTGTTACCACGTTTAGCAATCCGAAGTAATTCGATAAATCCATTTGCTGCCATAGAGCTTATCCTGCATTGAGGTGTTGTTTAATCACATCAATTAATTGGTTTTCGTCTACAGGCTTGGTCAAATAATCACTTGCCCCCTGACGTTTCCCCCAAACGCGGTCAGTGGCTTGGTCCTTGGTACTGACAATCACAATCGGAATGTGTTTAGTAGTAGCACCACGGGCAATCTGACGTGTTGCCTGAAAACCGTTTACACCAGGCATGACCACATCCATGAGCACTAGATCTGGCAATTCTGCTTGTGCCATTGTGACACCATCAGCACCATTTGCTGCTTCAATCACCTCAAAGCCATGCTTGGTTAAAATCTCTCTAAAACGAAATGTTTCCGTAGGTGAATCATCAACGATAAGGATACGTGACATGCTTTTCCCCAATAAAAATAAACTTATGCTGTTACGTGATTGCGGATTGCGTTTAACAATTCATCTTTACTAAAGGGTTTAGTTAAATACTCATCCGAACCAACAACACGACCTTTTGCCTGGTCAAATAAACCATCTTTACTTGACAGCATAATGACTGGAATATTTTGATAATTCTGCGAATTTTTAATTAATGCACAAGTTTGATAACCGTCTAAACGTGGCATCATAATATCTACAAAAACAATATCCGGATTTGCTTCAGCAATTTTTGCCAAAGCCTCAAACCCGTCTACTGCGGTCACGACTTCACAACCTTCACGTTGGAGTAATGTTTCTGCTGTACGACGAATGGTTTTTGAATCATCAATCACCATCACTTTTAGATTTTGGAATTTTTCGTCCATTTAATGATCCTTCCCATTTTTAGAATGTACAAACAATTTTAGTCAAAAATTTTATTACAAGTTACAAACATTTTTAACATATCTTTACTTGCCTTTTCAATGAACATTTTCCGCACGAAGACTCACTTTAGTCTATTTTCAATAACGACTTCACACTTTCCATCGACCAATGATTTTTTTTTGACAGACAGAGGTTTTTTATTACTTATTTTGAGTCTAATATAGCTCATTTATTACTTTTAAAATAAGTAATTTAGTCAACTTTTATTCGGGGGTTACAATGCAAAGTCAGTTTAAATACAAACTTGCTTTCATTGCACAAAAAAAAATGAACTTTAGATTCATTTTTCTTTCTTTTCTGGTTTTGCAATCGGCATTCGCATATGCTGAAAATCCGCCACCTAAAGCCACCTGGTATCGCTATTATGACAGTAAGGGTATAGCCAATATTAGCACCAATGTCACCCCCAATCATATTCGCTATGGCTACGAAGCTTTGGACCAGAACATGCAGGTCATCCGGCGTAATCGTGCCTATAATACTGAAGCCGATATTAAACAGGCACCGCAACGTGCAGCCCACGCCAGACAGCAGGCAGCGGACTTAAAACTAAAAAAGGCTTATGGTAATAGTCAAGTTGCATTCGCAAAACGTAATGACGCATTAACCGGCATCAAAAAGCAAATTGCCTTTCAGCAAGACCAGTTAAAGCAATTACAAACTGACCGTATTTATTTTAAGCGTCAACAGATTGAACATTTACGTAAAGCTGAAGACATTCCAGCCAGCTTGAAAAATACAATCGAGAATAATCAAAAGAATATTGAAGCAAAAAAAGCAACGATTCAATCATTACAAATTAACTATCGAAATACTCAAGCAAAATACGACAATATTATCGCTCGCTTAAAAGCGCTTGAATAAATTGTATTTAGGCTATGAAGCACTTAATTTAAGTCACAATAAATAAAAAGGATGAAGCTACATGCTATCTGGACAGCATATGAAAAAATCTAAATTAAGTGACCATAAGCAATATTTAACCGGCAGCGTTCTGTGTTTAATTTTATTTCTAACAGCTTGCAAAAAAAATGAAATAGAAAAACCTGTAGAAACCACAACAAAAATTGAATTAATTGAAAAAGATCTAGTTTCCGTGAAGAATGGCACTTCTGTCGCAAAAAGTGCTTTTACCGGCACGCTTCGTGCAGTCAATCAAAGTAGCATACAGGCTCAGGTCACTGCCACTGCAACCCAGGTCTATGTCCAGGTCGGACAGTCAGTCGCTAAGGGACAGATCTTGGTTCGCCTGAATAATCAAGATAATGCTGCACGTTTAGCGCAAGCTCAGGCCAATTTGTCAGCAGCACAAGCGCAGGCAAATCTGGCTAAAAATATGATGCAGCGCAAACAACGCTTATTGGATCAAGGTTTTATCTCCAAAGTTGAATATGAACAGGCTGCTGTTGACTATCAGGCGCAACTGGAAAATGTGCATGCGCAACAGGCCAGTGTCAATATTGCCCAAAAAGCCGAGCGTGAAGGGACTATTTATAGTCCCATTTCCGGAGTAATTACACAGCGCCAAGTCGATGCTGGTCAAACCGTTGCTGCTGGCCAGACCCTGTTTGAAATCGTGGATCCGAGTCAGCTAGAAATTCAGGCCAAATTGCCAAGTGACATGCAAGCCGCTTTAAAAGTGGGACAGCATATTGAATACACCATTCAAGGCAATCCAGCTCAACTGACTGCTGTTTTAACACGCATCTCCCCTATTGCCGATCCTGCCAGTCGCCAGATTGAATTCTTTGCCCGACCGAATGAAACCATTAACTCACTGAGTATTGGTTCTTTCGTGGAAGGCAACATTCTTGCTTCGACTCAAGTTTCAGGTCAGCTCATTCCGCTCGATGTGATCCAGAATATCAAAGATAAACCCTATGTCTGGGTGATCCGCCAGAACAAAATTGAAAAGGTCAATCTGGTCATTCTGGAACAGCGCTATCGGGACAATTTGGCTGTCGTGCAAGGACTGCAAAACGCCGACCAGATTAGCCGTATTAAATTTAATGACCAGGACATTCATCAAGCGGTCGTCATCAATAAATAATAAAAAATAAGTACAGGATTGTTCTTATGTGGTTTACCCGAATTAGCGTTAAATATCCTGTTTTCACCATCATGATGATGTTGTGTTTACTGGTACTGGGGCTGGCATCTTGGCAACGCATGGGCGTAGAAGAATTTCCCGATGTCGATTTTCCATTTGTTGTGGTCTATACCTCCTATCCGGGTGCCTCCCCTGAAACCATTGAATCTGAAATTACAAAAAAAATGGAAGACCAGATCAATACCATTTCAGGTTTAAAACAGATTATTTCCCAGTCTAGTGAAGGGCTGTCGACCATTATTGTCGAATTTAATCTGGATATGTCTTCTGCAGTGGCCGCCCAGGATATTCGCGATAAGATTGCTCCAGTTACCGCCCAGTTTCGAGATGAAATTAAGAATCCTGTTGTTGAACGTTATGACCCTACTGCCAATGCGGTGATATCGATTGTGTTTGAATCAGAGACCATGCCGTTACGAGACTTGAGTTCCTATTTAAGTCAGCAGATTGTCCCGCAACTTCGAACCGTGCCGGGCGTGGGTACAGTCAATTTACTGGGCGATGCACAACGCCAGATTCGTATTGAAGTCGATCCGCATAAACTACAAAGCTTTGATATTGGTGTAGATAAAGTCATCAATACCTTGAAAGGTGAAAATATTGAGGTTCCGGGGGGAACCTTAAAACAGCCGACGTCTGAACTGGTGGTGGAAATCAAATCCAAAGTGATTCACCCGCAATCGTTTGGTGACCTGATTATTGCCAATAAAAATGGTGCTCCTATTTTTCTAAAACAGGTGGCAAGCATTGAAGATGGTCAAGCCGATCTGGAATCAAGTGCTTATTTAAATGGTAAAGCTGCGGTCGCGATTGATATTCTGCGTAATTCGGATTCCAATGTAATTGATGTGGTCAATGCCAGCTATAAAGCCCTAGCAAAAATCGAGCAACAGCTACCCGAGGGTACTGTGGCTAAAGTTGCCGTCGATAGCTCCAAAGGCATTCGTGGCAGTATTAAAGATGTGGCACGGACCATTATTGAAGGTGCGGTTCTCGCTGTTCTGATTGTTTTGCTATTCTTGGGTTCTTTTCGTTCCACTGCCATTACCGGACTGACTTTACCGATTTCCCTGTTGGGGACATTAACCTTTATTTGGGCTTTCGGCTTCACTATTAACATGATGACCTTACTGGCATTATCCCTCAGTATTGGCCTGTTGATTGATGATGCAATTGTAGTGCGGGAAAATATTGTCCGTCATGCCGATATGGGCAAAGATGCAGTAACGGCAGCACTCGATGGCACCAAAGAAATTGGGCTGGCGGTTTTAGCCACGACAATGACCATTGTTGCGGTATTTTTACCGGTTGCATTTATGGGAGGTATTATCGGTAAATTCTTCTATCAATTTGGCGTAACGGTCAGTGCTGCCGTGCTGATTTCAATGTTTGTCAGCTTTACCCTCGATCCCATGCTTTCTGCACACTGGGCTGAAAAACATAATCCCAAAAAGAAACCCAGCAGAATCAAGTGCTTCTTTAACTGGATATCCAACAGGCTTGATCATTTAAGTCATTACTATGAAAAACTGTTAAAGCTGGCACTACACTTCCGTATTTTAACCCTGATAGTGGCTGTAGCTTCACTTTTTGGTGCATTGGGTTTATCTAAATTGATTGGTACGGAATTTGTTCCTGTTCCAGATAAAAACGAAATTCGGATTAAATTTGAAACACCTGTAGATGCCTCACTCGAGTATTCACAAGCCAAGTTACTGCAAGTGGAAAAGATTCTGCGCCAGCATCCAGATGTACGTAATACCTACAGCATTATCAATGGGGTAACAGATCGTGGTAAAAACCATGTCAGCATACGAGTCAAGGTCACTCCTCGTCTGGAGCGTGATAAGACCCTGACCCAACTGAATAATGAGTTTCGCCAGCGCTTGCAAAGTGTAGCGGGTATTACCATTACCTCGGTGGCTTCGGCAGATGAAACGGTTTCGGGAGGGCAAAAACCGATCCTGATTTCCATTAAAGGCACCGACTTGAACGAACTGCAAAAAATCTCCGATCGCTTTCTGGCAGAAATTTCCAAAGTCGAAGGTATCGTCGATCTTGAAAGTTCACTTAAAGAACCTAAGCCCACCTTGGCGGTTCATATCAATCGTGTCCTTGCCAGTGATTTAGGTCTTTCTGTCAATCAAATCGCCAATGTCATTCGTCCCTTAATTGCAGGCGACAACGTTACCACCTGGCAAGATGAAAAAGGTGAAATTTATGATGTTAATCTTCGCCTGACGGAAAACAGACGCACCCTGCCGAGCGACATTGAAAATCTTTATCTGAATTCACAAAAAACCGATGCTTCAGGTCAACCTATTTTAATACCGCTGGCAAGCGTGGCATCGTTTAACGAAACGCTGGGTGCCTCACAAATTACCCGTCGTGATCTGGCTCGTGAAGTTCTGGTCGAAGCCAATACCGCTGGACGACCTGCCGGTGATATCGGGCGGGATATTAAAAAAATTGAAGATAACTTTGATTTGCCACCCGGTTATAGCTTTGCGACTCAAGGTGCAAATAAAGACATGGCGGAATCGGCAGGTTATGCCTTAACCGCCATTACCCTTTCCATTGTATTTATTTATATTGTACTGGGTTCACAATTTAACAGCTTCATTCATCCTGCTGCGATTATGGCTTCCCTTCCCCTCTCGCTGATTGGGGTGTTTCTGGCTTTATTCCTGTTTAATTCCACCATGAACCTGTTTTCCATTATTGGCATTATCATGCTGATGGGATTAGTGACCAAAAATGCCATCCTGTTAATTGACTTCATCAAAAAAGCCATGGATCGTGGGGTTGATCGTTATGATGCCATTATAGAAGCGGGAAAAACCCGTCTACGCCCTATTTTAATGACCACCAGTGCCATGGTGATGGGGATGATTCCTCTTGCATTGGGTCTGGGTGAAGGTGGCGAACAAAGTGCACCCATGGCCCATGCCGTGATTGGGGGCGTAATCACCTCCACCCTATTGACTCTGGTTGTGGTTCCTGTGATCTTCACCTACCTGGATGACTTGAAGAATTTTATGACGCGCCAAATCCGAAAAATCATGGCATAATAAACCCACTTGACATGAGGTGACATTCTGAAATGTTCACCTCATTTTTTATCGTATAATCTTATGCTTTAACGCTTAATTATTAGGACAGTTTCCATGCGCGCGAGTCGCTTTTTATTTGCTACGTTAAGAGAAACCCCAAATGATGCTGAAGTAATTTCACATCAGCTCATGTTACGTGCGGGGATGATTCGTAAATTGGCTTCGGGTTTATACACTTGGTTGCCGATGGGCGTACGCGTGCTAAATAAAGTTGAAGCGATTGTCCGTGAAGAAATGAACCGTGCCGGAGCGCTGGAAGTATTCATGCCAGTAACCCAGCCTTCAAGCCTTTGGGAAGAATCCGGCCGCTTTGTGCAATATGGTCCAGAACTGTTACGTTTCAAAGACCGTCATAATAATGATTTTGTGCTTGGTCCAACACATGAAGAAGTGATCACTGATCTTGCGCGTAACGAATTGAAAAGCTACAAACAGCTGCCAATCAATTTCTATCAGGTGCAAACCAAATTCCGTGATGAAGTTCGTCCACGTTTTGGTGTGATGCGTTCACGTGAATTTATCATGAAAGATGCTTATTCTTTCCATATCGATCAAGCTTCACTACAAGAAACCTATGACGTGATGTATGACACGTACTGCCGCATCTTTAGCCGCTTGGGCTTAGACTTCCGTCCAGTACAGGCCGATACTGGCTCGATTGGCGGTTCAGGTTCACATGAATTCCACGTTTTAGCATCAAGTGGCGAAGATGATATCGCCTTCTCTACCGAATCTGATTATGCTGCCAACGTTGAAATGGCTGAAGCAATTCTTGTCGGTGAGCGTGCAGCCGCAACTCAGGAATTAAAACTGGTCGATACACCAGCTCAAAAAACCATTGCCGATGTATCTGCCTTCTTAGGTACCGATGCTGCGCAGTCTGTAAAAGCACTACTCGTTCAAGGTATTGCTGAAGAAGGTAAAGCTACTCCAGTAATTGCTTTATTCTTACGTGGCGACCATGAACTGAATGAAATTAAGGCTGAAAAGCATCCGTTAATTGCTGCACCTTTAACATTCGCAACTGAAGCTCAAATTGCTGAGCTTGGCTTAACCACTGGTTTCATTGGTCCACAAGGTCTGGTTGAAAAAGGCATTACCGTGATTGTTGACCGCGCGGCATCTGTGCTTTCTGATTTTGTTGCCGGTGCTAATGAAGCCGACAAACATGCAACAGGTGTCAACTGGGAACGTGATGCGACATTCACTGAAGTGTATGACTTGCGCAATGTGGTGGAAGGTGATCCATCTCCAGATGGTAAAGGAACACTGCAAATTAAGCGTGGTATTGAAGTCGGTCACATCTTCCAGCTGGGCCAAAAATACTCTGAAGCTTTAGGCTGCAAAGTGCTTGGTAAAGACGGCAAACCGACAGTTGTAACCATGGGTTGCTACGGTATTGGTGTAACGCGTGTGGTAGCCTCTGCCATTGAACAGAACTTCGATGACAAAGGGATTATCTGGCCTTCTGCAATTGCACCGTTTGAAGTTGCGATTGTTCCAATGAATGCACATAAATCACCACGTACTTTGGAAGCTGCTGAAGCACTTTATGCAGAACTGCAAGCTGCGGATTATGACGTGATTTTGGATGACCGTGACGAGCGTCCAGGGGTAAAATTCTCTGACCTTGAAATTACCGGGATTCCACACCGTATTGTAATTGGTGAGAAAGGTTTGGATGCAGGGACTTTTGAATATAAAGGTCGCCGTGATGCTGAATCTGTCAATATTTCAAAAGAAGAATTGCTCGCTAAAATTGCAAAGTAGTTGTTCTTAAAATAAAAAATCCCGCTAAGTGCGGGATTTTTTATTTCCTCATTAGCAGAATTTCAGCCCACCAAAGCAGTTAGACTTAAAGTTCTGTCCTTGCAAGGTTAAGTTCTGTAATGGAAAATCAATAAGTGTTGGATTTTTAATTTCACCCACAGATAATCCGGTACCTGCAACACATCCAAACAGTAAATCGCCACATGCACGCGGCTTAGAGGTTAAGTCGTGATTAATTCCTGCAATCGTTTGTTTAAGCACTTCGTCGGTAATTTTTACATTGGTTGTTGGACTAATACTCCCTAAATCCACTTCATCTTCAATTGCTAACCACCACCCTCGATTGGCAGCAACCGATGCACCTGGCCACAATATTTGCTGTGTCTGTAGTGATAATGAACTTGCGTTATTTAAATACAAAGAATGAATCAAACCTAAATTTTGATTTACTGTAATATCAGTCTTTAAACCAGTTAAATAACCATCGATTTGTTTGTTCAAAGTAAGATTTAAACCTAATGCTGAAATCTGTGCAGCTAAAGGTCCAGAAAAATCTATTTGATTTACTGTTCCTGTTCCTTTTAGGACGGCCTCTGTCATACGTGTTCCAGATACAATCGTAGATGGAATGGTAAAAGGTGCAGTTGTTGAAGATAAGTTAAATGAATAATCATTTGACTTGTAATGCAATTCTAAAGGAATACCAACCAATGTTCCCGTTACAGCACCTTCGATATATTGACCCGTTGCTGCATAATCCATAATTCGAGGATCTGTAATTGCCACCCCAGAAGAGGCCTTGGTTTTCATATAACCACTAAAGGAGTTAATACCATTAGGCGTACTACTGTTTTCTGTTCCTATTGTCATTAAGCCAGCAATTTTTTCAGCACTTAAACGAAAGCCAAGAACCTCACGAGTAGAAGCAGATTTTGGATTTTTAATAGCAAACTCAACAAATGGATTGGTAATAAGGGCTGAGCTTGCCGCACGATCATCAGAGGTATAGTTTGCGCCTTGCAAGCCACTTAAAGAAATATTATCAATATCAATATCACATTTGCCAATACCATTCACCCCACCACAACCTAATTGTAGCTTTTTAATATTGGCGTTGATTTCCATTTCAGCTTCCAGGCCCAATTTATAAAATCCCAGATTCGTCTGGTCTACATTTTGTCCTTTAGCATCAATAACGTTATAACCCACGTTATATTCCATAGACAATAATGCTTGACCACTTACATCAGATAATGAATCATCATCCATAGCAACCATTGCATGACTTAAACTTGGTATTGCAATAGATGAAGTAATCAAACTTGCCAATAATAATTTTTTCATAAAATTCTATCCCTATTCTTTTATTTATTCTCAAACAGGTTAACGTGGAGTAATACCTAAATTACTTCTAATACTTCCCCCTGTAATTGCAATATCTGCCATTTTCTGCATTTGATTCGGCATGGTAGACATCGATAATTCGGTCCTGAATACCTGATTCAAAGATTTGGCCGGATTAATATCCACTTTATTATCAAATACCACAGTATCTTTTTGCATCCTGACTTGTGATTCAAGCGCTAGAACACCTTGCAATTTATTCAAATTAATACTTGAAGTTTTCACAACCGTGTTATTCGCATCAACATCTTCGTTAATCAAACTAAAGTAGCTTCCCAAAATATTGGGGTTCAATTTATCTGTGTCTGATAATGCATTAAATTCAAAATTAGCACGGAAAGATAAAAAGTTATTTTCTGCATTATCATTCATACCGGGAATAATAAACAAATCACCTTTACCATCCAGTTTAAAAGCAATGGAAGTCAGCACATCATCTTTGCGGGCGAAATTATCAACAGGAACGACACTGCCACATTTAACAGAACCACTGGTACAGTTATAGAGCGAACCAGGTAATTGACCAATCGCCATTTCTGCACTTGCAGCGACAAACAAATCATCGGCGCTAATGTAGATTCCTTGCTCTTCGTAACCAATCACGCCTTTGGCTTTGACAAATGCATCAATATTACGTAAACCGGCATAGTAATTTACTTCTTCATTGTGCAGCCCTTTCTTTCCATCGATTAAAATTAATGATGTGGTACTCGCTGCCCCCGTTTTTGTGTCAATTCCATAACCATCGGTAGTTGCCATCACATTGTAGGCGATTCCTTTTTTAGTCCCACCATCCACTTTTGATGTATATTCTGTGCCTGCAAGCGCAACATTCGCATTCAGATTATAAACAGGGATACCAATTCCCCAGCTACTGGTATCATTAGTAATTTCAGCTAAAGAGTTATCCGCAATAAACCGTGCTTTACGTGCAATCGATTGAAAATCCATACCACGTATAGCGATTAATGCAAAGTCATTAGCTTTTTCAAGCAATGATAATTGCTGCGTCTGAACTAAATTGCTCACCCCTAAAGTCTTTTTAATTTTATCGTTAATTAAAAAATCTAAACTTTTTGCTTGTATCGCATTAATATAAATGTCACCAAAATCAATATAGGCATTTTTGGTATTTAAATCTGTGTTAGAACTCGAATTACGAACAGTTAATGGTGATAAATTGGAAAATTCAATGGCATAACTTCCATTACCAGTATGACCAATCTCAAGGGTTGTTGGGGGCTGATTCGTACCTAAAAGTGCATTCCCTTCACGGGTAAAATCGGCAGAAATACCAAAATGCAGCCCGCCTAGCCCTACCGCATCATAACCTGTTAACGTCGCTGTTGAAGTACGGCCAAAATCTGTAATCCCACTTTGATTGGCATTTAAGAAAATTGTGGCATTGGTTACCGCACCCGATGCTCCCATACGAATTAAATTTCGTTGCTGATTCGGATCACTGCCATAACGCAGGTCAATATTTATCCCTGGGTTGGTTGCCTTGGTTCTTGATGAATGTACCGTATCACGACCAGGCAGTGAATTTGCACTGGCGACAGGATCGCTGTCATCCACTCGTCCAAACATTACAACATGATCTGTCGCACCATTACGACTCTTTGTGGTCAGGACAATCCCTTCATCCATGTAACTGCTTGATGTTCTTTCTTGATAAGAGTTCAGATACATATAGCCATCACCAGAAAAATTGAAGTTAAAATCTTTCAAAGTGAGCTTTTGCCCGTTTAAACCATGACTGATACTGGCATTTTGCAATTGAAAATTAAGGTGTGCCGTTTCATCTCGATTAAATAATCCTGCTTGCGTTTGAAGAAGTAAACGAAGTGGTGAACTGGTTTTGATATCGAGAGAACCCAAACTTTGTTCAGAAGTCTGACATTTAGTTGCATCAGTACACAGTAACATGAGGTTGTTAACAGCTAATTCAAATGGATAAATATTGGCTTCTATGCGAATCCCCGCCCCTCGATCAGTTGCCCCCACATCAAAGTCAAGCGTAGAAATAATCGATTGATTATTGACACCTGACAGGGTCACATCTTTCAGCCCCATTTTCATAGTATCAGGACGTAGCAATGAATCGTTGGCATTGCTTTTTGAAGAAGAATCAACCCAATTGACAGCATTTATAGTTGCCTTGGAGATCTCATGTGTAATGCTGATACCATCTTGCCCGGTTACTGAGCCAAGATAATCATCGGAAAGTTGCTCAAATGCATGGCTTTGTTGTGCAATCAAAATGCTTGCCGTAAGTATTTTTAACTTTGTTATTTTTTTCATTTTTATATCCCTATCTGGCTTTATTCAATTAACAGCGCGCAGTTCCTGCACCTGTACAGTTAAAACTGAATATTTTTAAATTACCTGACATATGCAAATTGCCATGCGTATTTAAGCCCATAAAGCCTTTTTCTGTATTTTTATCAAACGTCGGTACATCTAAGCCTGCAACTGTTGTTCCATCAGATTTTTTTTCTGTATAGGTGCTATAAATCATATTATTGGCATACCCTTCAACACCTGCATCACCTGTTTCGACCGCCAAAGTATTAAAACCTAAATTCCTAATTTTCAGTGGCTTATCATCAAAAAAAGAAATTTGTAATGCAGTCTGAGGATTACCGTCACGGTTAATAATGGTCGCACCATCTAATGAAAACTGATCAATTTGTAAGGTGCCTTGAATGCCTTTAAAAACCAACCATTTTTTATTACCCGCAGCATCTTTATGATTATTCGGTGCGATCGCTAAACGGCAAAATACATTATCAGTACAACTATAAGTATAAAATGCCTCTGTTGCCTTACCTGTTGCATCAAAAACTGAAATATTTTTTAGAGATAAATCTTTAGCATAGCGATGATTTAACGATAGAGTCCAACTTAAATCTGCACCACCTTGTCCGGATATATCAGTCATCTCATCATTAGCCATACCTACTAACTGTGCATTTGCAATAGGGGTAAAAGCCAACATAGAAATTGAACAAACCAGGTTCAGGATAGAAGTTTTAATACGTGAATACATAGCCTATTCTCCTATAAACCTGTTGTTTTTATTTTTAGGTGCTGAATGAGTACACCATCAATTGCAACTGAGCCTAAATTTGTCGCCTGGCCATTAATATTTTTAAAGACAACCCCGGTTGCATCTGCAGTTTTGTTCGCGTTTAACAAATTACCTGTAGCTGACCGTTCTACTGTACCAATACTGATACTACTATGGGTTGCATTTCGGCCTTGATAAGTCGTAGTAATATTATTTGCCGTCGTGGCAATTTCAGTACCGCAACTATAAACATTGCAGGTTGAACCTTTTAAATAATCAGAAAGTTTCGTGTAGGTCACTCCATCTTTATCGATCATCGCAATATTCTGATTATTTTTATCTTTCAATACAGTTGTTGAGTCTGTGTCACTATAATAAGTATAAATTTGTGAATATATTTCTGGCACATTTGGAATACGGGTAATTTCTAAAATAATATTGTTACCTTCAGAACCTAAAATAAAAGGCTGATACATATTCCCCAATACCAAGTTAATATTGGGACTATATAAATACATCCCTTCCACATTATTAAATATAGGGGCTAATGAGCGGTCAATCGCTGGAGTGACGGCGGTACCATCATATAGATCAGGAGTGCTGTCCGGGCCTTTTTTTGCAGCAGTACTCATTCTAATTCCACGAGCATCCAGGTCGGCATCCGTTGCTTTTAGCGTGGATGGATCATCATGAGTATTTAAACGTAAAATTGCAGCCATGCCTAAAGTTTGATTGTAATTGGCATTGCTCGTTGCTGGTAATGTTTGGAATAATCGAACTTGTGACCCATTTAAATTCAAGCCATTGGCAATAAACTGGGTTCTTAAACGATAATCTTTATCTAGTCCAGAAGTGGGTGCTCCAGTTAACGGATCCACCATATTACTTGAATTTAATTGGCGTGAAAAAATATCGCTCCAGAAGCCTAATTTAAAAGTATCACTGGTATCTGTTCCTTTTAGCTTTAAAGGTGCCTCCAATGCGATATAACCAACATTGGCCTTATTGCCTTTTGCAAACTGAATCGTATCCACATTACCTGCACGAATCAGCCATGGATTTGCTGCTGTTCCCCAATTAAAACCTTGATTACTGTATCGGGTACTTAAGGACCCATCACTTTTAGAAAGAGCCAGACCATAAATAAAAACGTCTGCTTTGGTTCTTAAACTTCCTACTGTAGCTTGAGCTGCTGCCAATTTTGCCAATCGAATGGCTTCAGCTTCAACCTCAGCAAGTGCAGTATTACTTGCTGTAGTGGCTACGCTTTTCGCATATTCAGCGGCTTGTTGATTAAGTACTGCTTGGGTTTTAGCTTCCAGTTGATTCGCAACAGTGGTGTCGATCGTATTTTGCCTGGTTACACTCTGTGAATAGGTAGTTGTAGGTATACTTTCAGTTGAACGATTGCCATAAAGCAATTCAATCATTTCTAATGTATTTTTTGTAGCATATTGTTGGGATTTGTCTTTTAACCATAATGTCGATTCGGCAGACCCCGGTTCAGTTGTACCATCATCTTTTACACTTAATGGCCACAAATTCCCATCATAATAATCATCATAACGTTGTTGATAATATTGCTTCATCAAAGGAGAGTCGACATAACTTTGTACCACATTCCCCCGATATTCTGCTGTATAGTTATTCTTTACAGTTGTGTTAACAGTCGTATAATTATTTGTTCTATAAGTATTATAAGCAGATTGATAAGTATTTTCGTAAACACCATTATAATTAGCAGCCTTCCCGCTTAAGTAAGCATCCGTATAAGCTTTATTATAAATTTTAGTATAAGCACGCTGACCAAGCAGCTCATAATTTTCACCGGTCGGAATAATTCGGATAAAGCCCGTATCATACTGTCCCGGATCGGCAATTCCTTTGCCATAACTTGAAGCTTGTGAAATTTCGTTTGGACCTTGAAAGACCATCTTAAAATTTTCAAGGGCTAAAGCAACGCCTTCACCTGTAGTTTCAGAAAGATGATCATCTGACAAGGATTCAAGCGCATAAACTGATGGGCTAAGTAAAGCTGCGAGCATGCTCGCCAAACAAGATTTTTTAAATCTTGTATTATTCCAACTCTGAGTCATCACGACCTTCCTTTTTATCAGATGCTCCGCATCATTATTTTTTAATTCGTCCTATGCTTGGTATGTCGAATTTTTATTTATTTGTCATGACGACAATGTTCTGACCAAGTCTGTTCAACTTTTTATTATGCTGAATATTATTGCAATTGCAAAAAAAACTAGGCAAATGAACACAGTTTCCGATGAATGAAGCAAGCAAAAAATAAGCGGACCAAAATGATCCGCTTATTCAATTATTTGTAATATTTATGCTTTTGGCAAAGTCACACCGGTTTGTCCTTGATACTTACCACCCCGGTCTTTATATGAAGTTTCACATACTTCATCAGATTCAAAGAACAACATTTGCGCAACGCCTTCACCTGCATAAATACGCGCTGGCAAGTTGGTAGTATTTGAAAATTCCAGTGTCACATGTCCTTCCCACTCTGGTTCAAGTGGAGTGACATTCACAATAATACCGCAGCGTGCATAAGTCGATTTACCCAAACATACAGTCAAAACATTACGCGGAATACGGAAATACTCTACGGTACGGGCCAAAGCAAATGAATTGGGCGGAATAATACAGACATCGGATTCAATGTCGATAAAGCTTTTATCATCAAAGTTTTTTGGATCGACAATTGCTGAATGAACATTGGTAAATACTTTAAATTCGCGTGCACAACGAACATCATAACCATAGCTTGAAACACCATAAGAAATGAGTTTTTCACCAGTTTCATCATAACGTACCTGGTTTTCCGCATACGGTTCAATCATGCCGTGTTTTTCGCTCATTTCGCGAATCCAACGATCAGACTTAATTGCCATTATTTCAATCCAAAAATAGTTAATTCGATTATTGCGCTGTACTTTAACTGAAATTGGCTACAATGAAAATAATGATCAGGCGATGAGGTGTTTTTTTACAAAATGTATATTTTCATCGCCGTAATTTCAAGACTTAAAAGTTTAAAGACTCAAAATAGCAGAATAACTTAATGGAATTGAAAAACTGATTAAGATGATAGAAGCAGTCTTTTGTAAATTGGATTGATTTAACCAGCGTACTTTATTAGAAGCCAAAATTGAACCTATAAATGTCCAAAACAAAGCAATAGGCACAATCAGTAGCAGAAACATGACAATATGAACTAAATAATTATTCAGCGTTAGCCAGGCTGTGCCTGGAAAGATAGCTGAAGCAAACAGTAAGGCTTTAGGATTGAGTAAAGTTGCACAGAACAATTCGCGGGCACGGATGGTCGGCAAATTAAAACTTGCTTCAATATCAGCAGTTTTCCAAAGTTTAATGGCGAGGAAAATAATATAAACTGCACTGATGAGCTGTAAGATTGTAGGAAGTATTTTAAATTGAGTTGAAACGCTACCAATAATCATGCCCCAAAGCGTAATTGCAATTAAATAACCAATCGCTTCAGCAGGAATCAATCGTAATGATTTACGTACACCGACCTGAATGCCGGAAGATGCAAGCAAGGTATTTGTTGGACCAGGCGTCAATAGAATGGTAATGACTAAACCAATGAATAACCATGAAATCATATGCGATCTCTCTATAGAGTGCACGAAGAGTAAATCAGTTTATTGTACTTGGCAAATCAGAAATTTCACATCTTTTAAAATTGCCCAATCTGTTTTATTAATTTATTAAATTTCAATAAATTAAAGTTATTTTTGTAGTTTAACTCCTGAGTCATTTGTTAAAAAAAATTTCAACAAATACTATTTTAAGGTTGATCATTTATATTTATCTGGCTTGATCTGTCTCTGAGGGATCGATTCAGGCACAATACATCATCATTTAAGCGGCCTATTTTTATGGCAAAACAGTTCTTTCAGTCCTGGCTTCCCTCACCGCAAAAAGTTGCAGGGATGAAAGTAATGAAAATTTTTGGTGAGCGTACCTTAAATCCTTTACTTTGGTATGTGAACAGAAAGTCCATTTCAAAAGCTGTTTTTATTGGCACGTTTTGGGGCATGCTACCTTTACCATTTCACAGTATTTTGATTGTATTGACGGTATTGCTATTTGAAGTCAATTTACCTGTGAGCTTATGTCTTGCCTGGCTGACCAATCCTTTTACCCTGGTTCCAATTCTGTATCTGGGGTTCTGGTTAGGCAGCAAAATTTTCCAGGTCAATATGATTGATCAGGATATGATGCTGGGGGTGTTGCATCAGATCAGCCACGCTATCACCCACTTTGGGCATGGACACATCGACTTGAGTCTGGCGAAAATTTTATTATTCGGGTTGGTACTAGAGGCTTTCATCTTTGCAATTATATTCTTCGTGATTACCCGATTATTGTGGCGATGGAATATTATTCAGCACCATAAACGGCGCCGATATTTTCAATAATCATTGCATCTTTTAACTATATTTCACTATTTAGCCTATTCATATTCGCTTTAACAATAAAATAAACTTCTGTCTAATTGTTGATCCCCCGATTTATTTCCTCCCATCAAGAGAAAATTAAAGGAATTAAAGCCCAAACAACATTGGGCTTTTCGAAAATATTGCTTTAATCAGACAGTAAATTTAAAAAATTCTATTGTGTGGTTTTTCTACTTTCGGCAATTGATCGGCAATTTTTTGCGCAATCGCCATATAACTTTCAGCTGCATCATCCCCCACGAGTACAGAAGGTTTACCAGCATCGGCATTTTCACGGATTTGCACATTGAGCGGTAAACGCCCGAGTAAAGGAATATGGTATTGTTCAGCCAATTTGTCACCTCCACCTGTACCAAAAATCTGTTCCTCATAACCACAATTAGAGCAGATATGGGTCGACATATTTTCCACTACACCAATTACCGGAATCTGGACCTTATTAAACAGTTCAATGCCTTTGGTTGCATCCAGTAAGGCAACATTTTGCGGGGTGGTGACAATCACTGCCCCGGTCACCGGAATACGCTGCGCCAAAGTTAATTGAATATCCCCTGTCCCTGGTGGCATATCAATCATCAATACATCCAGGTCTGGCCACAAAGTCTGATTAAATAATTGCATTAAAGCGCCAGTCGCTTTGGGACCACGCCAGGCAACCGGGGTATTGTTATCTCCGGTTAGATGTCCAATCGAGAGTACTGCCATACCGTAGGCATCCAGCGGAACAAAGTTTTCTGCTTCAATCATGGGCGTACGTCCGGCATTGCCCAGCATGGTTGGAATACTCGGCCCATAGATATCTGCATCCAGAACACCGACTTTTAAGCCAAGTTTCTGTAAAGCCAATGCAAGATTGACGGTGGTGGTCGATTTGCCCACTCCCCCTTTACCTGATGAAACCAGGATCACATTTTGAATGCGTGGATGCTTGGGCACATCTCTTTGCTGCGGTGCCGGTTTCTGGATTGGTGGGTTATTCGGATCTTCTGCAGCTTTGCTTTCAGCTGGAGCAGTTTGTCCGGCAGCATCTACCACAGGGGGAAGTTTTTGCGCTGAAGCTGCCGTTGAAGCCTGTGCATCACTTGCACAGCTATGCCCCTGTTTGCCATGCTCAGGATTAGAACAGCTTTCATCCTGTTTATGCTTTTGTTGAATAACATGCATATTCAGTTCCCGGATGCCGCATTTTTCCAGTGCATCGGCCAAATCATCATGAATTTGTTGTAAATGATCAGCTTCTTCAGGATAAGTATGAAGAGTGATTTGTAATACCTGACCTTCTACATTGACCTGAGTAATCCGGTCTTTCAGGGCATGCTTGGAATTGGGCAAGATATAGCCCTGTAACACATTCTGGATTTCTTCCTCCTTCACCTCTTGCGCGGGTGAAAACACAGATTTAAGCGAAGAAAGCCACGACATAAGTTTACTCCAAGTACGGACATACAGCTGAATAGTATAGTTTAGCTTTAAATGCCTCGAAGGTTAAGCATAGTTCTCTATAGCTTGATGAATGTATGAATAAATCCAAATAAATCGATAGCTTGGACTATTTCATATTGTATTTTTATTTATGTCTTCAAAACCCTTGTTTAAGTCGTTTACCTAGTAAGCATATAGGGCGGTAAAACAGCTTCAGGTCAGATTAATTTATCCAGCATCCAGCCTTATTTCTGTTAATAATTCTGCTACAGACATGCTGCTATTTTGTTCTTTATATTGATAAATTGTTTTGATTGTCATTTTATTTTGGGGATAACATGTTACTTAAATATATAATTCCAGTGATTTTTTTGTCAGTAGTGTCATTTAATCACGCAGCGAATGAGACATCATCCATCCACACGCCTTCTGGTCAGTCCATCAGTTTGGGAGATTCTTATTCCGACATGCAAAACCGTATGTCTTTATCCCCCAACTCCATGAGCACACATGAAATCAAAGAAGGAAAAAACCATTATCTAGCCATGGACTATACCTATACAGTTGAAAATATGCTTTACACCATTACCATCGTGAACGATCGGGTGAAAAAAATTGAATGGCTGAATACCGATCAGGATATTAATAAAGATCAAATTACAAAAGAATGATGCAAAATCATTCATAGAAATGGCGACACTGGATAGTCCTTAGCGGTAAAATAACTTTAAAAACAAGCAAATCCAAGTCGCATCATTTTTTAATTTGTACAGGTCTTGGTGGCTATATTCTTTAGCTCTTCCAATTGACTACAGGTATAGGTGTTAAGTTCATCACATCTAATCGCAGCGGCATGTTGCAGTCCTGAACGGGATTTAAATTGCAGCGGCATACTCAGCAAACCGCTGCAATACAAGATAAAGTGTTTATCTCCAAAGATAATCTGCGTTTAAAGAATCATGACCACGACAGCGCACGATGACCTTTATTTAACCGGAATCATCAAGTGCTGATAAGGCGTTCCGGGCCACATGACATAAGGTACGGCAGTATCTGGCTGGGCATTTTGGGGATACATGTTATAAAAACCAGATTCGGCACCGACAATCATGACGTGTGGGCCGGTCTTGATCCAATGGTTACCTTTGGTGGGTTTTTGGGCATATGCGTCGGTATTACTGGCATCGGTTCAGAGGTGGTTCCACTTGTTTGAACAACTAAAAGCGTATTTATAAGTGATATTCCGCTCTAGTTAAGCCACCTTGTTTTGTTGGGGTAGCTGATCATAGTAAAACTCATTTGGTGTCATTTTGTCTAGACTCGAATGAGGTCGTTTCAGATTATAAAACTCAAAATATGCACTCAATTGCTTTTTCGCATCTGTGACACTGCTATAAGCTTTGAGATACACCTCTTCATATTTAACGCTCCGCCATAATCGTTCAACCATCACATTATCTACCCATCGACCTTTACCATCCATACTGATTTGAATGCCATTTGATTTCAATACATCAATAAATGCATCACTGGTGAACTGACTGCCTTGGTCTGTATTCAATATTTCAGG
>NZ_JBIQOC010000034.1:0-240 GCF_044130295.1 Acinetobacter uliginosus
GATTTGAATGCCATTTGATTTCAATACATCAATAAATGCATCACTGGTGAACTGACTGCCTTGGTCTGTATTCAATATTTCAGGTGATCCATATTTTTCAATCGCTTCATTTAAAGCCGAAATACAAAAATCCACCTCCATACTAATCGATACCCTATGCGCAAGTACCTTGCGGCTATGCCAATCAATCACAGCACATAAATAAACAAAGCCTTTTGCCATAGGGATATACGTTATATC
>NZ_JBIQOC010000035.1:0-48850 GCF_044130295.1 Acinetobacter uliginosus
GAAAGAAGAACTTTAAAAGCTTTATTTTCACCCGATAAAATACCCATAAAACAAGAGGAAGCTCAAATGAGCTTCCTCTTGTGAAAAATTGTGGGACAGCAATGGGTCAGCACCTCGTTTTTTTATCTTATTCTTCATCATCATATTGAGCGTAGAACTCAGGTGAGAGATTGCTAAAGCGCGTGTATTGACCTTCAAAAGCTAGACGAACCGTACCGATCGGTCCGTTACGCTGCTTGCCGATAATAATCTCGGCAGTACCGGCTTCTTTGGATTCCTTGTTATACACTTCGTCACGGTAAATGAACATGATCAAGTCGGCATCCTGCTCGATCGCACCAGATTCACGTAAGTCGGACATCACCGGACGTTTATTTGGACGGTTTTCCAGTGAGCGGTTCAGCTGAGAAAGTGCAATGACAGGACAGTTCATCTCTTTAGCCAAGGCTTTTAAGCTGCGGGAAATTTCTGAAATCTCGCCGACACGGTTGTCACCCATACCAGGTACTTTCATGAGCTGAAGATAATCGACCATGATGCAGCCAATTTTTCCGCCATGTTGTTTGGCAATACGACGGGCACGGGCACGTAATTCCGTCGGAGGCAGGGCAGAAGAATCATCGATGTACAGATGTTTTTCCTGTAGCTGTAAAATGGTACCGGTGACTTTAGACCATTCATCGCCATCCAGTTTACCGGCACGCAGATGACCCTGATGGACTTTACCGTAAGCAGAAATCAGACGCATGGCAATCGAATCTGCGGGCATCTCCATAGAGAAAACCAGGGCAGGCAAGTCACAGTTAAACAGCACACTTTCCACCAAGTTCATGGCGAAAGTGGTTTTACCCATAGATGGACGTGCAGCCACAATAATCAAATCACCAGCCTGCATACCTGAAGTTTTATTATCCAGTTCCACGAAACCTGATGTTAAACCGGTAATGTTGCCTTCCATTTGGGAAAGTTCATTCAACTTATCAAAAACATCGGCGACTACCGCATTAATCGGTTTTGGGCCTTGGGCCTTGGCATTGTTATTATGCTGTTCAGCAATCGAGAAGATGTTGGTTTCAGCTAGATCCAGAATTTCACTCACGCTACGACCTTTGGTGTCGTAAGCATTCTGTAAAATTTCAGAGCTGACTTTAATCATGCTGCGTAATGTTGAAAATTCTTTAATTTTATTGGCATAAGTTTCCAGGTTATAAAAGCTGGAAGGAGAATCTGCCATTAATTGCATTAAGTATTCTTCGCCACCCACAGCTTCAAGCAGGTTCTGTTTGATCAGCCAGTCATTGACCAATACGGCATCATAAGGCGAGTTTTCCTGGGCTAATTTTTCAATGGCACGGAAAATATATTTATGACGTGTGGCGTAGAAATCGTTTTCACTTAATACATCACCGACTTGCTCAAAAGATTCTGCGACCGTCATCAGCGCGGCAAGAACAGCTTGTTCAATTGCCAAGTTATGCGGAGGTGTACGAAACTCTTTAAGTTGGCCTGACTCATTTGCTTTATTATCTACTTTAACTGAGTTAAGCATAGCGCTGGCATTCGCCTGTGACATATAAAACCCTAATTTTAAATGCAATAAATGAGTAATTTGAAAAAAATGCCGAAGAATAAAAAAGGTATTATCTTCGTATAAACAGATGATACGCGCTCTTAAAAAAAATGCGAATCGAAAATTTCATTTATTTAAGTATCTAAAAACAGTCAAAATAAATGAAGTGAACAAGGTCTATATAAGGGTTAATTCAACTATTTTGACTATTTTTAGAGATAAAAAAAGAGCATGCAAAAGCATGCTCTTTTTCTTGCAAGAAATTACTCAGATACGATAGTAACGAGAACTTCAGCAATAACATCATGATGCAATTGGATTGCGATGTTGAATTCACCAGTGTGACGAAGCGCACCGTTTGGTAAACGAACTTCTGCACGGTCAACTTCAAGACCTGCATTAGTTAAAGCGTCAGCGATGTCACGAGTACCGATAGAACCGAATAGTTTACCTTCGTCACCAGCTTTAGCAGTGATTACGATGTTAACTTCGTTCAATTGGTCAGCACGTGCTTGAGCAGCAGCTAAAACGTCAGCTTCAGCTTTCTCAAGTTCAGCACGACGAGCTTCAAAAGCAGCAGTGTTCGCTTCAGTCGCTGCAACTGCTTTACCCTGAGGGATAAGGAAGTTACGGCCGTAACCAGCTTTAACTGATACTTTATCGCCTAGTTTACCAAGGTTTTTAATGCGTTGTAATAAGATAATATCCACAGCTCAACCTCACTTATGATTGTCAGTGTAAGGGATCAACGCTAAGTAGCGAGCTTGTTTGATAGCAAGCGCCAATTGACGTTGGTAACGAGCTTTAGTACCTGTAATACGGCTAGGAACAATCTTGCCGTTTTCAGTGATGTACTGTTTCAAAGTATCGATATCTTTGTAGTCGATGTACGTAACGTTCTCAGCTGTAAAGCGGCAGAACTTGCGACGACGGTAAAAACGTGCCATGTAATGTTCTCCTTATGCTTCAGCAGAGTCTTGAGCTTGTTGTGCTTCTTCACGTTGAGCTTTACGCGCACGTTTTTCTTCAGCACTCTTAGCAAGTAAAGACTCTTCAGTGATAGCGTGTTCACGACGAATAATAACATTACGAAGGATTGCATCGTTATAACGGAACAATTCTTCTAATTCATTAAGCGTAGCTTGACCACATTCAACGTTCATTAAAATGTAGTGAGCTTTGTGAATTTTGTTAATTGGGTAAGCCAATTGACGACGGCCCCAATCTTCTAAACGGTGAATTTGACCTTCAGCTTCTTTGATGTGAGTTAGGTAACGTTCTACCATACCCACAACTTGATCGCTTTGGTCTGGATGTACCAAAAGTACGATTTCGTAGTGACGCATTGTCAGCTCCTTACGGTTTATACAGCCTCTGCAAATACAAGCAGAGGCAAGGAGTCACAACTAAAGTTGTGTCGCATAAATTGCGAAGCGTGAATTTTAGAGCCTTTGCTGGCTAAATACAAGGTTTGAGGAGAGCAAAAAGCAAAAATACTGAAAATAGTGCTGAGCTAAATTTTGCTTATTATAAGGATGAAAAGGAAATTACTTACTAAAAGTTTGTTATTGAAAATAAGGAAAGTAAACAAAGTATAACGAGAAGGGTGCAAAGTGTATGACATATCTAATTAAAAGATAGAGCAGGACTCTATCTTTTAAAAAAATATGATGGGTAATTGTGGGGCTGTTGAAGTGAAACTAAACAACAGGCTGATGACAGTGATTAATTTGACAGAGAACATGAAATATTGCTTTGCCCATAACTGATCATTTTCAGCTTTAAAGCCCTGAATACTCAAATACACCCAGTACAGACACAAAAGGTTCAGTACGACCACATAAATCCAATTTGTATAACCATAAACAAATAATCCATTCATGGTGATACAGAACAATACAACGTAGATGAGTGACTCAATCTTGGTACGATGAATTGAACGTGCTACAGGTAAAATTGGAATCCCTGCATTTTTGTAATCTTCAAAGCGGTAAACTGCAATTGCCCAAGAGTGAGGCATTTGCCAAAGTGCATACCCAATAAAAATAAGTAAAGCACCCATGTCAAACTGATTTGCAACAGCGGTATAACCAATTACAGGTGGAGCCGCACCGGAAATACTACCGACAATGGTTTGGTGAATGGTTGTCCGTTTTGTCCATAAGCTGTAAAAACCAACATATACAACAAAACCAATAACAGCAAATAAAAAAGCGTACTCATTGACCCAAAACCACAAAATGCTAAAACCAGCGAATCCAAGTACCAGGGAATAAACCAAAGCAACAGGAACGGAAACTGATTTTTTAACCATCGCACGATTTTGCGTACGTTGCATCTTTTGGTCGATGTCTTGGTCAATGATGTTATTGACTACACAACCTGATGCTACAACCAGAGTTGTACCGAGAAGGGTAATGAGAAGAAGAAGGAAATCTACAGAACCTTGGGCAGCTACAAAGTAGCCACCCAAAGTGGTAACGAAGTTACCAAAGAGAATTCCTGGCTTAGTCAGGAATAAATACTTTTTCAGCATGACAACCAGTTTAGATCATCATGTTGTAGTGAAGGTAGTTCATGATCCATACAGAACCAACCAAAAGGATGGCAATGGTCAGAATCGTATAAACGAATGCAATAACGTTCCAGCGTTGCTCTGAAGAAGAGTTCATGTGCAGGAAATAAATTAACTGTACAAGAATCTGAGCAACTGCAGTAATTGCAATCACGGTAATCAAGATACCACGGCCAAAACCACCAGCCATCACCATTCCGAAAGGAATGATGGTCAGGATGATAGATAGGATAAAGCCAACTGTATATTGTTTAACGTTACCGTGTGCTGCACCAGCTGAATTGTGATCGTGACTCATTAGAGAACTCCCATCAAGTAAACTACGCTGAATACACAGATCCAAACGATGTCAAGGAAGTGCCAGAACAAGCTTAAGCATGCAAGACGACGAGTGTTTGGAAGAGTCAAACCATATTTCTTGATTTGAACCATTAACACGATCATCCATACCAAACCAGAAGTTACGTGAATACCGTGTGTACCTACCAGCGTAAAGAACGAAGATAAGAATGCACTTGTGCTAGGGCCATGACCTGCATGAACTAAATGATTGAACTCATATAATTCCATGCCGATGAACGAAGCACCAAATACCCAAGTAATTGCAAGCCAAGTAAGAACTTTAGATACGTCTTTTTTGTAGGCAGCAAGAACAGCAAAGCCGAACGTTACAGACGAAATCAAGAGGGCGAATGTTTCAGTTAATACGAAACTGAGAGATTCACCAAAAAGATCTCGTGCACTTGGAGTACCAACTGGAACGTGACTGCTTAATACAGCAAACGCGATGAAGAGTGTACCGAATAGGATCAAGTCACTCATCAAGTAAGACCAGAAACCAAAGACCGTGATGTCAGTATCATCGTGATGATGATGTTCATCGTGTCCGTGGTTATCGTGATGAAGTACTTCAGCCATAGTCTTAGTCCTTCTTCAAGTGTTTTTCAAGTTGTGCATAACGTTCGTTTTCGATGCGTTCAACTTCAGCAGCTGGAACATAGTAATCCACTTTCTTGGTGAAAGAAGACACGATGAAGCTAATGATCGAAGAAACGAATGTAATCGCTACTAACCACCAGATGTGCCAGATTAAAGCAAAGCCCATAACAGTAATGAACATCGCGATAACAAAACCAGCCGCACGGTTGGTTGGCATATGAATGTCTTCATACTTGGTTGGTTTAGTGTATGCAATACCGTTTTCTTTGTCAGTCCAGAAAGTATCAATACCGTTGATCTTTGGAAGATAGGCAAAGTTATAGAACGGCGCTGGAGAAGAAGTAGACCATTCAAGCGTACGGCCATCCCAAATATCGCCAGTAACGTCCATGTTTTTCTCGCGTTGCAAGAAACCCACCACGATTTGCATAACGAAACATGCAATACCCAGTGCAATAAGAACTGCACCAACTAAAGCAATATTTACATATGGATCCCATTCAGGGTTGTCAAATGTATTCAAACGACGAGTCATACCCATGAAACCAAGGATATAAAGTGGCATGAACGCAAAATAGAAACCGATGAACCAGAACCAGAATGCAGCTTTACCCCAAGCTTCATTTAACTGCCAGCCAAACATTTTTGGCCAGTAGAAGATGATACCTGCGAACATCGCAAACACTACACCACCAATAATTACGTTATGGAAGTGAGCGATAAGGAATAAAGAGTTGTGTACTAGGAAGTCCGCTGGTGGAACTGCCATCAATACGCCTGTTAAACCACCGATACCGAAAGTCACAAGGAAGCCAAGTGTCCAAAGCATTGGTGTTGTATAGGTAATGCGGCCCTTATACATGGTGAATAACCAAGAGAAGATTTTCACACCAGTCGGGATCGCAATAATCATGGTCATGATACCGAAGAACGCGTTAACGTTGGCACCTGCACCCATGGTAAAGAAGTGGTGAACCCAAACAACAAGTGATAAAACACCAATTGCTACAGTAGCGTACACCATTGATTTGTAACCGAACAAAGCTTTGCGGCAGAATACGGCAGTAACTTCCGAGTAAATACCAAAAGCTGGTAATACCAAGATATATACTTCCGGGTGACCCCAAGTCCAGATCAAGTTTACATATAACATTGGGCTACCACCCAAGTCATTTGTAAAGAAGTGGAAGTCAAAGTAACGGTCAAGTGACAACATTGCAATAGTCGCAGTTAATACTGGGAATGTCGCAATGATAAGTACAACAGTAACTAAAGATGTCCAGGTAAAAATAGGCATATCCATAAGGGTCATGCCAGGCGCGCGCATTTTAATGATGGTAACGAAGAAGTTAACACCAGTTAAAAGTGTACCCAAGCCTGAAATCTGCAGTGCCCAAATGTAGTAGTCTACACCTACGCCAGGAGAATATTCGATACCTGATAGAGGAGGATAAGCCATCCAACCTGTTGCAGCGAATTCACCTAAAGCAAGAGAAGCCATTACCAGACCAGCAGCGCCAGCGAATAGCCAGAAGCTTAAAGAGTTTAATAGCGGGAAGGCAACATCACGTGCACCGATTTGAAGTGGTACAGAAATGTTCATCAAACCAACCACAAGACCCATCGCTACGAAGAAGATCATGATTACGCCATGCGCAGTAAAGATCTGATCGTAATGTTCTGGGTGCAAGTAACCTTCACCACCACCTTTTGCAAGGAACTGTTGAAGACGCATCATGATCGCATCGGCAAAACCACGCAGAAGCATGACAATCGACACAATGATATACATGATACCAATTTTTTTATGGTCTACAGATGTGAACCATTCGTTCCACAAATAGCCCCATTTTTTGAAATAGGTGATACCTGCAAACAGTGCAAGACCGCCTAGGACCATCATGGCAACTGTCACCAGCACGATTGGATCGTGAGGGATTGCATCCGGACCTAACTTACCTAAGAAGCTCATGTCTTATTCCTCTACAGAAGCAGTCGCATGTTCAACATTTGCATGAGCTTCAGAAGCAGCAGCTTCATGACCAGCAGTTGCCGAGTGATCAGCACCGTGGTAATTACTCATGTATTTGTTAATCACAGATTCGAACAGTTTAGGTTCTACTGAAGAATAATAAGTCACTGGGTGTGGCTTAGTCGGATAAGGCTTCAACGCTTCAGCAGCAGCCTTCTCTTCAGGAGTTTGCGCTTTCGCAACGATTGCTTCGATTTGGTGCTTAGAGCGGTTACCGTCACGTAAGGTTGCAAATTCAGCTTGATCTAAAACTGTTTTTTGAACAGCTTGAGGATTAATGGTATTACCATTACCCGCTTTAACTGCAGCAACCCATTCAGCAAACTGAGCATCAGTCACAGAGTGTGCACGGAAACGCATTTGCGAGAAACCATAACCTGAATAGTTAGAAGAGAAACCGCGGAAGCCTTCAGCAGGACTGGTTTCATTTGCCAAGAAGTTCAGGTGAGTTTGCATACCCGCCATAGCATAAATCTGACCAGACAATGCAGGGATGAAGAACGAGTTCATTGTGAAGTTAGAAGTTAAACGCAGGCTAACCGGAGTTTTTTCTGGGAAACGAATTTCGTTAACAGTCGCAATGTTTTGTTCTGGATAGATAAAAATCCATTTAAACTGTTCAGCAATAACCTGAACATTTAAAGGTGCTTTATCTGATTCTAGCGGACGGTATGGGTCATACTTGTGGGAACCCCACCAAGTTAACCAAGCTAAAATACCAATAATAATAACAGGAACACCCCAGACTACAATTTCAATTGCAGTAGAGTGTGCCCATGTAGGTTTATAGTCTGCATCTTTATTCGACGCGCGATATTTCCATCCGAACCATAATGCCATAATCGCTGATGGAATAACCACCAATAGCATTAAGTAAATCGCAGTCAACATGAGGTTTGATTGACCTTCAGCAACTGGACCTTTGGAGTTCAGAAGTACTAAATCACCACCACACCCAGTCAAGAGTGCAGCCATCGCAGATAAAGACAATACAGCTAAAATTGTTTGTCTCATTTTACAACCTCGGTGAAGAGTCCCATTCCCTAATTTAATATGGGATAGCGATTAAAGTGTCGCATGATTGGAAATGTTTATTTTTCACTTAGAAAATCCAAGCACAGTAAAGCCTTCCCAATCATGAGGCACCGCTACGTTGTAGGGCATTATGCCTGATATCGACAAACTAAGCTATATGTAAAGTGGCTTTAAATATCTGTTATAAAAACTGATTTTTTTACTCGGAATTAAGCTTTTATTATATGAATTTTATTTTAATATCAATATTCTGCGGAAAAACAGGGATATAAAAACAATCCCTGTCTAATTATATGCTTATTGTTTAACCACTTTGGTTTTGGCTAACTTATCATGTAAGGTCTGGCGCTTTTCGCCCAGTGCAAAAACATGATCAATAATTGTAATAAATGGCATAAATAGCAAATTTAAAACGATAAAAATAAAGCTACGTAAAGTGAAAGCACGCATCAGGCTGACTTTTTCACCATTATCGGCATCTACAATTTTAATTTTGGTCAGTTTTTTACCGATGCTTTGCCCGGATTTTGCCAACATAAATGCCTGTATACCTAGCATAATAATGAGGTAAATAAACATGGTCTGCCAGGCTTCAGAAGGTATAAGGGTAAATAATTCCTGTTGCAATTGCATGGCTTGAGTGGAAGTCTCGGCCGATTGCATTTTTTGCTGAATCTCGGATAACTGGTTAAATTGCTCCGGTTTTAGGAAAAATGACGGAATTGCGGCTGCAGGTAGCCAGAGTAGCAAGTCAATGATTTTTGCCAAAATACGGGTTGGAATTGCAGCCAACTCCTGTCGGGCAGTTGCTTTTTTTTCCACCTGAACTTTACGAATAGCTGAATTCTGTACAGGGCTAGGTTCTGGAAAAGCCGCAGGTGCGATATAGCCTTCAGGTGTATATACAAGTTTACCTTGGGTTAATTCACCTAAAGCCTTCCATTCGGTCATACCTTGATGCCAGGCCAAATCTGTTAGCAGCACTTGTTGGCTAGCGAGCATTTGATTAAGCTGCTCTAAGGTGTAAGGACCGGCTTGTTGATTATTTCTCGCCAAGTAAATTTGCATAAAACTCAATTCTCAAAATAAATCTAAAATACAAAAAATCGCAGAAGAAAAAAAAGACCCACGAATGGGTCTTTTTTAACATGTTTTATTACGCTTGTTGAGCTTTTTCTTCTGCAAGGAAGAACCAAGTGTCTAAAACGGAGTCCGGGTTTAAAGAAACAGACTCAATACCTTGTTCCATCAACCATTTAGCCAGGTCAGGGTGATCAGAAGGGCCTTGACCACAAATACCTACATATTTGCCTGCTTTACGGCATGCATGGATTGCCATAGAGAGAAGTGCTTTAACCGCTGGGTCACGTTCATCAAACAGGTGAGAAACGATACCAGAGTCACGGTCTAAACCAAGCGTTAACTGAGTCAGGTCGTTAGAACCGATAGAGAAACCATCGAAGTGCTCAAGGAACTGTTCAGCTAACAATGCGTTGGTTGGTAATTCACACATCATGATCACTTTCAGACCATTCTCGCCACGTTTCAGACCATTCAATGCCAATAATTCAATGACACGTTTCGCTTCGTTTACTGTACGTACGAATGGAATCATGATTTGAATGTTGGTTAAGCCCATTTCGTCACGAACTTTTTTCAATGCACGGCATTCAAGTTCGAAGCAGTCACGGAAGTTGTCAGAAACGTAGCGGCTTGCACCACGGAAACCAAGCATTGGGTTTTCTTCTTCTGGTTCGTATAACTTACCACCGATCAGGTTGGCATATTCGTTTGACTTAAAGTCAGACATACGCACGATCACTAGTTTGTCAGCGAATGCAGCAGCAAGGGTAGAAATACCTTCAACCAGTTTCTCTACATAGAACTCGATTGGAGAAGCGTAACCTGCAGTACGTGCCATTACAGCAGCGCGAGTTTCGCGTGGAAGGCTGTCAATGTTGAGTAATGCTTTAGGATGCACGCCAATCATACGGTTGATGATGAATTCAAGACGTGCCAGACCAATACCTGCGTTTGGAATTTGTGCGAAGTCAAATGCACGGTCAGGGTTACCTACGTTCATCATGACTTTAAATGGAAGCGCAGGCATAGATTCGATAGAGTTACGTTGAACTTCGAAATCTAAAGCACCTTCATAGATAAAGCCTGTGTCACCTTCAGCACAAGAAACAGTTACTTCTTGACCATCGGTCAGAACTTCGGTTGCGTTACCACAACCTACAATCGCTGGAACACCAAGTTCACGTGCAATGATGGCAGCGTGACAGGTACGGCCACCACGGTTGGTGACAATAGCAGCAGCACGTTTCATCACTGGTTCCCAATCCGGGTCAGTCATGTCAGATACGAGTACGTCACCGTCTTGTACTTTATCCATTTCTTTAATCGAAGTGACGATGCGGACTTTACCAGAACCGATACGTTGACCAATTGAACGGCCTTCACAAACCACAGTACCTTTTTGTTTAAGCAGGTAGCGTTCCATGGTGCCGACATTTTCACGGCTTTTTACGGTTTCTGGACGTGCCTGAACGATATAAAGCTGACCGTCATCACCATCTTTGGCCCATTCGATGTCCATTGGGGCACCGTAATGTTCTTCAATGATCAAGGCTTGTTTTGCAAGTTCTTGCAGCTCATGATCATTTAAGGCAAATTGTTGACGCTCTTGTTTTTCAACGTCGACGACAACGACAGATTTACCTGCTGCACCTTCTTCACCATAAATCATTTTTTGGTGTTTAGAGCCCAAGTTGCGACGCAGGATAGAATGCTTGCCATTTTTAAGAAGTGGTTTAGAAATATAAAATTCGTCAGGGTTAACAGCACCTTGAACGACCATTTCACCCAAGCCATAAGAAGCGGTAATAAATACTGCATCACGGAAACCAGATTCTGTATCCAGTGTGAACATTACACCAGCAGCACCAGTTTCAGAGCGGACCATACGTTGCACGCCAGCCGACAACGCTACGATGTCGTGAGCAAAGTTTTGGTGTACACGGTAAGAAATTGCGCGATCGTTGTAAAGTGAAGCAAATACTTCCTTAATGGCTACAAGAACGTTGTCGATGCCACGGATGTTCAGGAAAGTTTCTTGTTGTCCTGCAAATGATGCATCTGGCAAGTCTTCTGCTGTTGCAGATGAACGAACGGCAACCGCGATGTCAGGGTTGCCGTTTGAAAGAGCAGCGAAAGATTCGCGAATTTCCTTTTCAAGTTCTGCTGTAAGCGGAGTTTCGACAATCCATTGACGGATTTTTGCGCCAGTTTCTGCTAGAGCTTTTACGTCATCAACATTAAGCGCTGCAAGCTCGGCGTTGATTTTAGCGTTTAGGCCACTTTGCTCGAGAAATTCACGATACGCAGCAGCTGTGGTTGCAAAACCACCCGGTACTGATACACCAGCATTAGACAAATGGCTGATCATTTCACCCAGTGATGAGTTTTTCCCACCAACGAGTTCAACGTCGTGTTTCCCTAATTTTTCTAGACCAATTACGCGCGCTTCCAAAGTTGTTACTCCACTTATGCAGTATTAATCACTATCTTGGCATGAAATTATAACAAATCGCCCAGCTTTTTGATTTACTCGGCGACAGTCATGTAAGATCGGTTTACTATAAAGATTTTACAGCACTTAGACAAATATTTAAGGAGAATTTTAATGTCAGAAGGTAAACAGATTAAACGCAGTGTGTTTTTTATCTCCGATGGGACTGCAATTACTGCTGAAACCCTTGGACACTCACTGTTAGCACAGTTTCCTCATGTAGATTTTGACATTCATATTATTCCTTATATCAGTTCCGAAGAAGCTGCGATGAATGTGGTAGCTGAAATCAACCAGCGTGCCGATCAAGATGGGCAACAACCTTTGGTGTTTGATACCTTGGTAGACCCGTATGTGCGTGATATTATCAATACTGCAAACGCAGTAAATCTTGATGTTTTTGAAGGTCTTATTGGTAAATTGTCTGAGGTTTTAGGTACTGCGCCTACAACTTTAGTCGGACAAACCCATGCTGTAACCGATTCTGAGTCATATAAAGCACGTATTGATGCAGTGCATTTTGCCCTAGATAACGATGATGGCGCACGCACACGTCATTATGACAAAGCCGATCTGATCCTGATTGGGGTTTCCCGTTCCGGTAAAACACCGACTTCAATTTATCTTTCATTACAGTTTGGAATTCGTGTGGCGAACTATCCGCTGACCGAAGAAGACCTGGATGACAACCGTTTACCTGCGGTGTTAAAGGCACACAAGCATAAGCTATTTGGCTTAATGATTGATGCTGAACGACTTGTAGCGATTCGTAGCGAACGTAAAGCCAATAGCCGTTATGCAAGTTTTAATCAATGCCAAATGGAACTGCGTGCCGTAGAAGGCATTTATATTTCAGAAGGCATTAAATATCTGAATGTTTCTGAAATGTCGATTGAGGAAATTTCAACCCGTGTTTTACAGATGACAGGTTTAAAACGTCGTATTGGCTAATTTAAAAATGGAGTTAAATTCAGATTTAACTCCATTTCTATAATCGAAAATATAGAGCGTAATTATATGAATAAAGTATTAAAAATAAATAAAATAACTCTTGTTTTTGCTTGGTTTAGTCTGATAAATGCGCATGTTTTTGCACAATCTGTGGCTGATTTTGAAACCCAAATGATCAAACAATATGATCAAAGGCGTTTAGCAGACATTTATGAGAGTGAGGGTGTTAATCAGGAGGTGGCTGTAAAAGTAGTCGATTTTATTCAGAGTCATCCACAAAGTTTCCACTATAATTTTAAAAATCTAGCCAGCAAAAACATGATTTCTATACATTATAGCCCTGATCAAAAGCTGAAATTTTATACATTTGATATTTCAGCTGGCGGTACGATGCGGGAATTCGAATCTTATGTGCAATTTAAACAGGGCAATAAAGTTGTTACTCAGGCGGTGAATGATGGAGGATTTATACGATCCATTCAGCAAACTGAGCTGAATAAAGCACCCACTTATTTTATTTCAAGTACCTATATTGGCAGCAGTTGTGTAGGGACCTATGCTATTCAGGCAGCGCAAATTAGAAATTCGAAATATCAAGCTGTCGAGGTATTTAAAATCGGAACGAAAGTACGGAACCATATTGATGTCAGTTATGATTGTCATTATTATCCAGAAAATATCCAGCCTTTTGATATGAATCGGCACTATATTCGTGTTTCCAAAAATCTTAAAAACATCGATATTTTAGTCATTAAGCCATCAGGTGAATTAACTTCTAATTATTTGCGTTATCAAAAGGCTAAACATTATTATCAATATATTGGCATAGTAAAATAAAATGCATAAGAGCGGCTGATATGTCTGTTTTTATGTTGAAACATCAATAGGTAGTAATAATGACATCTACTAAATGTTCAACACCTTCCATGCTTTGTACTGCATTTTCAGTAATTTTTACCACAGGCCAGGTAATCAGCTTGCAGTTATCCTGTTGCAGCGCAGTGTAATAACGATCCGATTTGAGAAAAACCTTATTCCCAGATGCCGAATTGGGCATTAGCTGGCGTTTTAACCAGGTATCTTGAACTTGGGAATCCAGATAGCGAATAGCCAGTAATGATTTGACGCGGGTGTTAAATAAACGACGATTCTTGATAATCAAAGGATGCGAAAGCAGTTTGTGAATGCCTTTTTCAGTTTGAGGTAAAATAAAAAGTGGTGTAATTTGAAATACTTTTACAAATTTTGCGGTATTGCATATCTGTTCCAGATGCATAACTGTCATCTGGTTGCCCCCAACAATAGCCACATTTAAATTAGTGAAATCAAAGTTGTTAATGTCTTCAGAAGCGACGATTTTCCCCTGAAATTTCTGGAAAAAATCGGGTGAATTTTGAAAGAATCCATCCAGTGGATTCTTTTTCTTGTTGACCATTTTTATATCCTTTTTTATTTTTACTTTTGTTGCAGTTTGTTCTGTACTTCCTAGGTATATCCAAGATGGAACTTTGGGTAAAGATTTTTCTGGAATCTTGTCAGTCATCGCCATCATTGCATCGGCAGGAATATGAAACCATTTTTTTAGGTCTGTTGAAGCCATTATGTACACCTCTAAAATCATGGTTTAATGACAAGTGTATGAAAAAGCCGGACAATGTAATTTGCTTAAGTACTTAAAGTGAGATGAGCATTTTTGTTAATTGTCTAGTGTGTTTATTTGTTGAAATAATTTATTTAAATATTTGATATTTATAATTTAATTAATATGGTTTCTGGTCGGGTTGTATCCTTAAAATGGATTATTCTTTATAGAGAGATGCCTCGAACACAAGTTCGTAAATGTTATCCAGTCTTATTGCTAAAAATAGATCAGATGATGAACTGAATGGGGCAGTTGTGATAAAAAAATAGCACCTCAAGCAGATGCTATTTACGATTTTAAAAGGATTAAGCGTTTTTGATATTCATCAATAATTCAAAGTTTTCAAGACGTTTATCTGTGTCATAGATATCACAGGTAAAGATAAATTCATCGACATTATAGTTTTCTAACAGGTTTTCTAAACCAGCTTTAACCGTTTCAGGTGAGCCAATTTGTGCCATGGCATAGAAACTGTCAACCGACATTTTTTCTGCAGGTGACCAGATTTCATCAATATTTTCGATTGGTGGTTTCAACTTGCCGCGTTGGTTGCGGAACATTGAAATAATACGCTGATATGGTGATGTTGCTAAATATTGCGCTTCTTCATCTGTCTGAGCGATTACCGTTGGAACACCCATTGAAACATAAGGCCGATCCAGGTATTCCGAGGGTTCAAAGTTCTCTCTATATAGCTTGATCGCCTGATCGAGCATTCGCGGTGCAAAATGGGAGGCAAATGAATAGGGTAGACCCAACTTTGCGGCTAGTTGTGCGCTAAACAAACTTGAACCGAGTAACCAGACCGGAACATGGGTACTTTGACCTGGAGTTGCCACAATGCGTTGCTGTGGTAGTGGATCTTTAAAGTATTGCAGAATTTCCAGTACATCTTGTGGGAATTGATCTTCAGTTTCCTGACGGCCACGACGCAGTGCACGCATTGTATTTTGATCCGTACCCGGTGCACGACCAAGACCAAGTTCAATACGGTTTGGATAGAGTGTTGCCAAAGTACCAAATTGCTCTGCAACTATTAAAGGGGCATGGTTCGGTAGCATGATGCCGCCTGAGCCGACTTTTAAAGTTCGAGTATTTGCCAATAAATAACTTAAGAGAACAGCAGTTGCTGAACTGGCGATGCCGGACATATTGTGATGCTCAGCGAGCCATAAGCGTTTATAACCTAATTTTTCGGCATGTTGAGCCAAAGTAAGTGCATGATGTAATGAAGATAGAATGCTTTTATTTTCACGAACAGGAACTAGGTCCAGAATTGAAAATTGGGTATCTTTTAAAGAACGCATTGGTTTTCTCTAATATCAGGGCTAAGAAAAGCATACGCTGCCTACTTGAACTTGTATATCGTTTTTTTTCGATATATGGGCGATGCTTGTGATTTGGCTTGTAGCAAGCATAAAAAAGCACCCGAAGGTGCTTTAAGGCAATTTGTATTGCGATGAATTAACGTTTACCGTTTTTGTACCAACCTAAATGACGACCATTGTCGTGGCGGTCACTGTAACGATAACTGTTATAACGGCGATCATAGCGGTCATCATAACGACGCTCATCACGATCATAGCGACGTTCATCACGGTCATCGTAGCGACGGTCTTCGCTTACTTTTTTACCCAGTACCGAACCACCTGCAGCACCTAATCCGGCACCGATATAACCGCCACTAGTACCCCCCATATTTTTACCTACGGTATAGCCACCAGCACCGCCCAGAGCACTACCGATCACGGCACCAGTACGGTCACGTTTGTTGGAAGCAACACCGGCACCGGCTCCAGCACCAATCGCTGAACCAATCATTGCACCTGTGGTACCACCCATCTGTTTACCCACGGCGGCACCTACAACACCGCCCAGAGCAGAAGTTAAGGCTGTATTTGTTGTATTGCCTGCATTGGCTGTAGTCATGGTTAAAGCAGATGAAGTCACTACAGCAGCAAGAATGATGGAATTAAATTTCATGGCAAACTCCTTTTGGAAGCTTTTGTTATATCTTGAGTTAAATGTAATGAAAGATGTAGAAATGATCATGGGTGAGTTGTTTATCATTTGTATTTTTATCTTTCAGATTTATCCATAATTAATAACGGATCATTATGATAAAAAATCAAAAAAGCACCTTCAGGTACTTTTTTGTTCTGTCTTAGCATCATCTATTAACGATGGCTACGATAATATCTTTTAGAATGTTTCTTGTATTTGCGTTGATCCGCACGACGGTCTTCTGAAACTTTTTTACCCAGTACCGAACCACCTGCAGCACCTAGTGCAGAGCCGATATAGCCACCAGTAGAACCACCGACATTTTTACCTACGGCATAACCACCAACACCGCCTAGACCACCACCGATAGCAGCACCAGTACGATTACGTCGGTCTGCAGAAACTGCCGCACCACCCGCACCCCCGATAGCAGAGCCAATCATTGCACCGGTATTGCCGCCCATCTGTTTACCAATTGCAGTACCTGCTACGCTACCTAATGCGGATGTTGCCGCAATACGAGTAGAGTTGTCTGCATGAGCAGTAACAGTAAACATTGATGCAGCCGCCATTGTTGCGCTGAGTAATAATGCATTCAGTTTCATAGTTAACTCCATGTCCAAAATGAACGTTATAGGTAAGTTATTTCGATGTCGGCAAATGTAACAAAAATTTTTTCCAACAATGTGGAGAGGTTCAACTAGAGTTGTGGCGTTTAGTGTCTGCTTTGTAAAGTTATATTAACAATATTTAAAAGTGCTCATAAAATGCACGTTTATAAGGCAAATATGAATAAAACTGGTATCAATACAGTTCTTATCTTAAAAAAATCCCTTTCTACATGTGGTTTTGTCCCCACAATATCTATGTCATTTAACCCTTAGAATCGTTACACTAGGCACAATTTTTTTGCGCTGATCTATGTCCTATAAGGCATGGGGATAGCCTTTGTATTGAGATATTGAGCAAAATGAAAGAATCGTTACGTTTACGATTAGATCAACTTTCTGACCGTCATGAAGAATTAAACGCATTACTTGCCGACGTTGAAGTGATTTCAGATAACAAACGCTTCCGCCAATTGTCTCGTGAGCATAGTGATTTATCTGAAATTACTGAAGTCTGGACTAAATTCCGTCAGGCAGAAGAAGATATACAAACTGCTGAAGCCATGTTGAGCGATCCTGACTTTAAGGAAATGGCTCAGGAAGAAATAAAAGACAATAAGGCGCTGCTGGAACAACTGGAAGCAGACTTAAATATTCTGATGATTCCGAAAGATCCAAATGATGCCAACTCGGCTTATCTGGAAATTCGTGCCGGAACCGGTGGTGATGAAGCTGCCATCTTCTCGGGCGATTTATTCCGTATGTATAGCAAATATGCTGAAACTCAGGGCTGGCGTCTGGAAATCCTGTCTGAAAATGAAGGTGAACACGGCGGTTATAAAGAAGTCATCTGCCTGATTAATGGTGAAGGTGTTTACGGTCGCTTAAAATTTGAAAGTGGTGCACACCGCGTACAACGTGTTCCTGCAACTGAATCTCAAGGTCGTGTGCATACTTCAGCATGCACAGTAGCAATTTTGCCTGAAGTGGATGTCGATACTTCGGTAGAGATTAACCCGGCAGATTTGCGTATTGATACTTATCGTGCATCGGGTGCAGGTGGTCAGCATATTAACAAAACCGATTCGGCAGTCCGTATTACTCACATTCCAACCGGTACGGTGGTTGAATGTCAGGATGAACGTTCACAGCATAAGAACAAAGCCAAAGCCATGGCACTTCTGGTTTCACGTCTGGAAAATGCCAAACGTGCGGCGGCAGATGCGGCAACTTCGGAAATGCGCCGTGACCTGGTGGGTTCCGGGGACCGTTCGGAACGTATCCGTACTTATAACTATCCGCAAGGTCGTATGACTGATCACCGTATCAACCTGACTTTATATAAGCTGGATGCCGTGATGGAAGGTGACTTGACCGAATTGCTTGACAGTTTGCATCGCGAATATCAGGCAGACCAGCTGGCACTTCTTGCACAGCAGAATGGTGGCTAATGAATATTGCACAGGCTTTGGCCTTACGTGGTGATGCAGAAAGCTATGAACGCCAGGAAAATGCGTGGTTACTTGAGCACATTACCAAAATTGATGCTTTTGATTTGCCATTGAAAAAAACTCTGGAATTAACAGCAGAGCAAGAACAGGCATATCGTAATGGCTTGGCACGTATTGCAGCAGGTGAACCTCTGGCTTATGTCACGGGGTCACAGCCATTCTGGACACTGGATTTAAAAGTCACCAAAGACACCTTGGTGCCACGTCCAGATACAGAAGTACTGGTCGAAACGGTACTGAAACTCGATTTGCCTGAAGATACCCGAATTGTCGATTTAGGCACCGGAACTGGAGCCATTGCCTTATCTCTTGCTAGTGAACGTCCGGATTGGTCTATTACGGCAACCGATATCTATGCACCGACTCTAGAAGTTGCTCAGTTTAATGCTGAAAAGCATGATCTTGGGCATGTGCGTTTTGTTTGTGGTTCCTGGTTTAAACCTCTGGGCCGTGAATTCTTTGATGTCATTGTTTCCAATCCGCCGTATATCGATGCAGATGATATCCATATGCAGGATTTGGCGACTGAACCGGAGCGGGCTTTGGTAGCAGACAAACATGGTCTGGCAGATTTGGAGCAGATTATCCAGCAGGGCAAAAAGCATTTAACCGTCAATGGTTGGGTGGTGCTGGAACATGGTTATGATCAGGGTGAGGCGGTACGGCATATCTTTACTCAAGCCGGTTATAAGCAAGTGCGTACGGTAAAAGACTATGGTGGTAATGACCGTGTCACTTTGGGGCAATGGCCACATTAATCTTAAAAAAGATAAAAAATAAAGCGCATCATGCGCTTTATTTTTTGACTACATCCCGCCAGCGTAACAGCCATTTTTCAGCAATTTTCATTAAGCTATCCGTCATTTTGCCTAAAATAGCCAATAAAATAATTGCAATAATGACAATGTCAGGTCGAGAGGTTTCCCGTCCATCACTGAGCAAATAACCAATCCCTTGAGTGGCCGCGATCAGTTCAGCAGCAATCATAAACATCCAGGACAAGCTCAGGCTGTTGCGTAAACCGGTTAAAATACCCGGGGATGCTGCCGGAAGTACAATCTCCTTGATCTGTTGCAGGTATTTCAGACGGTAGACTTGCGCGACTTCAATCAGCTTGCGGTCTACGCCCTGAATCGCGGCAACGGTATTGGTATAGGTCGGGAAAAATGCGCCGATGGCAATCAGGGTAATTTTGGATGCTTCATCGATGCCTAACCACAGCAGTAACAGGGGAATCCAGGCCAGACTTGGAATCGACTTAATCGCTGAAAAAGAAGGTTCTAAAAATTCTTCAGCTTGCTTGTTTAAACCGACCAAGATGGCGAAAACCAGCGCAAGTCCACTGCCAATAAAGAAACCTAGAAATACCCGCCAGGTACTGGTCCAGATATGTAGCCACAAATCACCTGTAGACAGTTCTAATAACGATTGCCATAAACTGCTGGGTGCGGGGAGCAGGTAGGGTGCTATAAAACCGTTTCTAACCAAAATTTCACACAGGATCAACGCAAGAACAGGGATGACCAGCCCCTTCAGCTTGCTTAATAATTTAAGCAAGCCAGGCGCTGGGATGCTATCCACTTTAGGTTGAATCGGTGCCTTATTCGTTGTTACAGACGAACTCATTATCTATTTACAACCTTGTTTGCATATTTTGCATCAAACAGTTGATCAATCACCTGATTGACATTAGTGCCTTTACGAACTAAATCCTCTTCGGTCAAAATGGTTCCTGATTTTTTCAATGCATTGAGATGTTTTACAGTTGGGATGTTTTGCTCAAAATTGGTACGGCTGAGTTGCAGTTTGGCCACAGCAATAGGCAATTTCGATTCCCGTGCCAGCAATTCGGCCAGTTTGGCTGGATTGGCTTTGGCCCATTTACGTGCCTGTTCATAAGCTTTAATCACCGCTTCGATGGCTTCCGGGCTTTGGCTCGCAAATTGCTCCCTGGTACTTAATACGCTGTAACTATTAAAACCGACATTTCGATACAGCAGTTTTGCACCTGACTGGACTTGTGCAGAAGCCATTAGTGGATCTAAACCTGCCCAGGCATCGACTTGGCCACGTTCAAGCGCCGTTTTACCATCTGGATGTTGCAAATGTACAAGCTGAACATCCTTTTTATTTAAGCCTGCTGTTTCCAGTGCCTGTAAGGTAAACAGGAAAGGGTCTGTACCTTTGGTGGCGGCAATTTTTTTTCCTTTTAAATCTTTTAGGTTTTTAATGGGAGAATTTTTTGCAACCAATAAGGCCGTCCATTCAGGCTGACTCTGGATGTAGACGGTTTTAATCGGACTGCCATTGGCACGGCTGAGTACGGCTGCCAAACCGGCGGTTGAGGAAAAATCTACACTGCCACTATTTAAATATTCGAGTGAACGGTTACTCCCTTGACTAAACACCCATTTAATCTGGGTTTTAGGTAAAGCTTTTTCCAAAAGTTTTTGTTCCTTCACCACCAAACTGGTCGGAGCATAATAGGCATAATCCAGCTTTAGCGTATCAGGTAGGGCTGCCATGCTATATTGACTGACCAAGCCGAATGTGATCGCTGTGAGTATTTTCGTTTTGAAACCAGAATTTTGCATATAAGTCCCGATAGAATGATTTGAATGAGATGCGGCAAATACTGCCAGTAACTCAAGGGATAAGACAAAAGAGTAATTTTTATAAAATTATCTTAATTCTGGATATATTGAATTTTGTGAAATAAGTTTATGAATTTTAATGAATTTATTTTGTATGTTTAAATATTTTGCACTTTATATCAAAAAGTTACATCAGTATGAATAAAAGTAAAATATGAAACAATTAAGAAAAATGAGATTTTGTAATTTTAATGTAATTACTATGTAATTACATTAATGGTTGCGTTTGGCGATTGCTGAAAACAAAAATTTAAAGTAAATAGTCAAAACTATGTTTTTAAATGGTAATGCAACCTGCCAACAGGATGTGATGAGTAATTCAGATCTGTCTGGTGTAGCATAAGAGAGGTAAGTAGAAAGAATACGTGGTCAGATCTATTATTGGGGCGTGATATAAAATCAAACAAATTAAATTGATTTAAAAAAAGCGACTCACTGGAGTCGCTTTTTTTAATGGGTTTTAGATTTATATTAGAAAATCTTGTAAACCATCAGATATGTCTAAGTGTGCAAGTGCATCTGTTTCAAGGGCTAAACAAAGCGCCACAATTTTTGCTGTATCTGCAAGATATTGCTCATCTTTTAAAGCTACGCCAGTTTGTAAAGCTTGAATACGATCAGCACTGATATCCAGTGCCTGAGCGGATTCAATGGCATCTGCACGATTGAAGAAATTGACCACCACATTTTGAAGTGCAGAATCAGCAGTATTTAAAATACCTTGATTGAATAACTCATCAAATTGACTGGTGTGAGAATTGAGAGAATGAGTAAAATTTTGCACCAAGCTTTGCTCTAGTACATCAATCATTTTAAGCATGTCAGAACCTTTAATATAAGGTGATTTAACAGGGAGATTACAGCAGAGGGGGCATAAAAATATGCCTTTAAATTGGTTGAAAAGTAATCTATTTTGTCTCTTTTTGCAAATAAATTCAGACGAAAAATGCATCATTTTTTAAGTCAATGAAAAGCAAAGAATTATTAAATTTTTAGAAAAGCAGCTATATTCTTATGGCTTATATTGAATTTATTACTCCTTATTTTGCCGATAAGCCCCGGGACTGACGCCGGTCCATTTTTTGAAAGCACGATGGAATGCACTCGGATCGTGAAAGCTGAGTTCATCACTAATTTGTTGCAAAGTTTTCTCTGTTTTGGTCAGAAATTCAATAGCTGTATCACGCCGGATATCATTTTTAAGTTGTTGATAGCTGACACCTTCGCTTTTTAAACGTCTTTGCATAGTGGCATCCGAAATATTTAAGCGCTGGGCAATTTCATTCAGTTCTAACCATTCAGCAGGTGGAACATTCATTAAATGTTTACGGATTTGCGAGCTAATCGCATGTGGATTTTTAAAGCGCACCAGCAGGTTATGCGGTGTTTGTCTAATAAACTGATGCCATGACTGTTTGTCCTGTTTGATCTGAATATTTAAATAATTGGCATCGAACTGGATATAGTTTTCATGGCTATTGTATTGAATATTTTCACAAAAACGGACTTTATAGTCCTGATCATCCAGTGGTGCATCACATTTGAGCTGAATTTGGTTCAGTAAGACCCGTTGTCCGCTTAACCAGCACATCAAAGCATGAATCAGCATTAAATAGGTGGCATAGCTGAACATTCTTTTGGTGTGTTTCTGTTCATAAATAACAATATAGGCATAGTTTTCTTGCACAGACAATTGACTGATAAAATCATCCAGTAGCAGATTTAAAAACTGCAAAATTTGCTGTAGGGCTTTTTCCAGGGTTTCGGCATGCATGACGGATTGGGATAACAGTTTGAAACTGCCGCGCCGCATTGGGTGGCTGTCCATCCCAAAAAACTCGTCATTCATGACATCTGCCAGTTCGGTCCAGAGCTGGGCATATTGTGAAACTGAAACGCGAGCCTTACTGGAATGCAGCAACTCAACAGGAATACCGGATTTGAGCAAGATATTTTGCGTGTTCAATCCCTGATGCTGGGCAGATAAAAGCGCTTCATGCACCAGACTGATCGAGATCGTGCCTTTACTATAATTTAAGTCTTGTTCATTCATGTACAGATGTCCATATTCCGTATTTTTACTACCGTGACCTGGATTGTCCAAATCCATCATAAAAGATGCAAGGTTTGGAAATTGTACTCTAGCTGAACTGCCTTTACTCTGCATCTTAAGTCGAGTGTTTATTCAAATAATTAACAGGAACAAAAAATGAAAATTCAAGGAAAAGTATTTGTCGTGACAGGCGGTGCATCGGGTTTGGGTGCAGCCACAGCCACTTATCTGGTGGGTCAGGGCGCTCAGGTGATTATGGTGGATATGAACCAGGAGCTGGGTCAGGAAATGCAGCAGCGCTTGGGTGAGCATGCAGTTTTTGTCAAACTGGATGTGACCGATGAGCATTCAGTCAAAGTTTTCTTTGAAAATATTGAACAGCAGTATGGTCAGTTAAATGGTTTGGTGAACTGTGCCGGGATTGCACCGTCTGCCAAAGTGTTGGGTCGTGATGGCATTCATGATCTGGGTCTGTTCCAGAAAGTATTGAATATCAATGTCAGTGGTACTTTTAACATGATCCGTTTTGCGGCAAGTTTGATGGCGAAATATCAGTTGCAGCCAGGTGAAGAAGAGCGTGGGGTGATTGTCAATACAGCTTCAGTGGCTGCATTTGAAGGGCAACTCGGGCAAGTGGCTTATGCTGCTTCTAAAGGTGCTGTGGTGTCCATGACTTTACCTCTGGCACGTGAACTGGCGCGTGAGGCGATTCGGGTGATGACGATTGCACCAGGCATTATGGAAACACCAATGCTGAAAGCCATGCCGCAGAATGTGCAGGAGGCTTTGGGTCAAATGGTGCCGTTTCCATCGCGTTTGGCCAAGCCGGAAGAGTTTGCACATCTAGTCGGACATATTTTTGAAAATACCTATTTGAATGGTGAAGTGATTCGTTTAGATGGTGCGATTCGTATGCAGCCTAAGTAATTATTGATAATTGCAGCGGCATGACGGAGTCTTTTCAATATGTAATAAAACTCTGTTTAACCTTCGGTTCGACCTACTTTTCTTTCGGGAAAAGTAGGCAAAACCATCCCCATTCGCAAAACCTGTTTAATCAAAATTACAGTCCTCTGTCTCTCGGAAACATTATCTTTTAGATGTATTTCAGGTTGCGAATGGGATTGTCGTGTATCAAATATTTCTTAAATTTTTATAAATAAAGAATTTTAAAAACTGAATGTGAAACATGAGAGGGAAGCTCAATGATTTTAAATGACGAACAAAAGATGGTTCAGGACATGTTGCGGGATTATTCGCAAAACAAGTTAAAACCTACTGCCGCAGAACGTGATAAAACTGCGCAATTTCCCGCACAAGAACTGAAAGAACTCGGTGAGCTGGGTGCTTTGGGCATGACCGTATCCGAACAATGGGGCGGTGCGGGTTTGGACTATGTTTCGCTGGTGCTTGCCTTGGAAGAAATTGCTGCAGGTGATGGCGCGATTTCAACCATTGTCAGTGTGCAAAACTCTTTGCCGTGTGGCATTACCCAGCGTTACGGTACAGAAGCACAGAAACAGAAATATCTTACCAAACTGGCTACAGGTGAATGGCTCGGATGTTTTTGTCTTACCGAACCGCAAGCTGGTTCCGATGCCGGTGCACTGGAATGTAAGGCAGAACGTGATGGAGATGCATGGGTATTGAATGGCACCAAACAGTTCATTACCACAGGCAAACATGCCCAAGTGGCGATTGTCTTTGCTGTGACCGATAAAGCCGCAGGGAAAAAAGGCATCTCCTGTTTCCTAGTTCCTACAGACACAGAAGGCTATATTGTTTCGCGTCTGGAAGAAAAAATGGGACAGCATTGTTCAGATACCGCCACCATCATTTTTGAAAATTGCCGGATTCCTGCCGAAAATTTATTGGGTAAAGAAGGTGAAGGTTACAAAATTGCCCTATCTAACCTAGAATCAGGACGAATCGGGATTGCCGCACAATCGGTCGGCATGGCGCGTGCTGCACTCGATGCTGCTGTGGACTATGCCAATCAGCGCAAAGCATTTGGGGTAGAAATTGTACAGCATCAGGCCGTTGCATTCCGTCTGGCAGATATGGCCACGCAGATTGAAGCGGCACGACAACTGATTTTCCATGCAGCAACTTTAAAAGATGCCGGCTTACCGTGTTTGAAAGAAGCTTCTATGGCCAAGCTGTTTGCATCCACCATGGCGGAGCGGGTGTGTTCCGATGCCATTCAGATTCATGGCGGTTATGGCTATGTCTCGGATTTCCCGGTAGAGCGGATTTACCGCGACGTACGGGTTAGCCAGATTTATGAAGGGGCTTCGGATATTCAGCGCCTGGTCATTGCACGTGAGGTGACTAAAATCTAAACCGGCTAAAGCTTCAAATGGCTAAATTCTAGACTTTAGTCGGTGTTCAAATCCTGCACATTTTCTGATGGATAAGGAAATTGCAGGAGCTGGGGAATCATGGTTATCTAAGTCAACTGTGAAGTAAAAAACTTAAAAATGCTGAATCAGCTTTGGCATTTTTAGAGTCAGAACAATAAGCAAAATGGATCAGCAAAGCAGAAGCTTTGTTTATAAAATAACGGATGAGAGGTTGTCGTCATGAAGACACTACAACAAGCATATCAAGAGTTTAATTTTGATGATTTTCTTGCACAGCAACTGGTCGGTACGGCTGAGTCAGTCAATGCCTATGTTGAATGTTGCGAGCGTTATCTCGGTTTAAACAAAACGGCCTTAATCTGGGAAGGCAAAAACGGCGAGTCCGCAGAGTGGACATTTGAACAACTGGCAGAAGCCTCTGGAAAATTGGCAAATTATTTTGCATCCATAGGCTTAAAAGCAGGTGATTGCATTGCCGGTTTATTGCCGCGTACGCCTGAACTGCTGATTAGCATTTTAGCCACCTGGCGTATGGGTGCAATTTACCAGCCATTGTTTACAGCTTTTGAATCCAAAGCCATTGAGCATCGGATTAATACTGCCAAAACCCAATTGATTGTCACCAATGCAGAACAACGCTCAAAACTGAACGGTGTCACTGTACCGCATATTTTAACAGTCCATCCACAAGATGCTTTAAGTCATGCAGATGCCGATTTCTGGGCAGAACTGGCGCAACAGTCAGAATCTTTTGAACCAGTAATGCAGACTTTTGCAGATGATTTCCTGATGATGTTTACCTCAGGAACCACGGGTTTGGCAAAATCGGTGCAGGTTCCTTTAAAAGCACTGCTGGCATTTAAAGGCTATATGATCCACGCGGTGGATTTGCGTGAAGAAGACTCTTTCTGGAATCTGGCCGATCCGGGTTGGGCTTATGGTTTGTATTATGGTATTACCGGACCTTTAAGCTTGGGGCATAGCATTATTATGGATGAACGTGCCTTTAGTGTAGATAACGCCGTGCAGATCATTAAAAAGCATAAAGTCAGTAACTTGACTGGTTCACCAACGGCATTTCGGATGTTTTTCGGATTCAAGGAAAAATTTGATCCATCGATTAAAGAACATTTACGTGCCGTCAGTAGTGCCGGTGAGCCATTAACCCCAGAAGTGATTCACTGGTTTAATCATGATTTGAATGTGAATATTTATGATCAATATGGCCAAACTGAACTGGGGATGGTGATTGCCAATCATCATGCTTTAGAACATGAAAAGAAAGTCGGTTCTGCAGGTTTTGCTAACCCGGGTCATCGTTTTGTGGTCTTGAATCAAAACCACGAAGAAGTGGAAAAAGGCGGTATTGGTACCTTGGCTATTGATTTTTCGCAATCACCTTTAACCTGGTTTAAAGGTTATGGCGGCAATAACCGTAAATCATTCGTTGGGCATTATTATTTAACTGGTGATACGGTGAAATTAAATGAACTGGGTGGGGTAGATTTCATCGGACGTGCTGACGATGTCATTACAACGTCAGGCTATCGTGTGGGTCCTTTCGATGTGGAAAGCACTTTACTGGAATGTGCTGAGGTTTTGGAATCTGCAGTTATTGGCAAGCCAGACCCGGAACGTACCGAGGTGGTGAAAGCTTTTGTCGTGCTTAAACCGCAATTTGCGGCTTCGGATGCGTTAAGCCATAAACTTCAGGAATATGTGCGTTCACGTTTGTCTAAACATGCCTATCCTAAAGAAATCGAATTTGTCGAAGGTTTACCTAAAACCACGAGTGGTAAAATTCAACGCAATTTACTCAAGCAGCAGGAAATTGCCAACATGCAAGGAATTCAGAAAGTCAGTTAAACCTTTTTCGTTTTTTTAAGTTTCATGCTCTTGCACCCGAAAGGGTGCTTTTTTTAGTCCTATGCAAAATTCATTTTGAACTATAATGGCTGTCTGGTTTAAGCAAACGCAAGTAATAGACAGGATAAGCAAGTGACCCAAGCACTCGACATGGACCTAGAGTTAAGCGATGAAGAAATGCATCTTTATAGCCGGCAAATTCTGCTGGATGGTTGGGACATTGAAGCCCAGGAAAAACTGAAACTTGCCAATGTCCTGATTGTCGGTTGTGGTGGAATTGGCTGTACTACAGCTGAACTTCTTGCTCGGGCAGGTGTAGGAAAAATCACCTTAATTGATGCTGACACTATTGAAATGAGTAATCTGCAACGGCAAATAGCCTATGTGGAAGACAATATCGGTTTCTATAAAGCTGAAATACTGGCCAAGCGTTTAAAGCAGATTAATCCGCATATCCGTGTTGAATCTCAAACAGTAAAACTGGACGAGAGCAATGCAGAAGCATTAATTTCAACTCAAGATCTGGTTTTAGATGGCTGTGATAATTTCACTACACGTTATCTCGTCAACCAAAGTTGCAAGCAATTCAATGTACCTTTAATCAGTGCTTCAGCGATTGGTTTTCAGGGACAGCTGTTTATGGTAGAAGACGAATCGGCCTGTTATGAATGTCTATTTCCCAAAGAACAGCATGCCAATGAAAACCTGCGCTGTGCAGATTCAGGCGTATTAGCTACGACTCCGAATGTTATGGCGAGTTTGCAGGCGCATCATGCTTTACTCTACTTGGGGTTGGGCAAAACACCACTGAAGCAAAAACTGATGCTCTGGGATGGATTAAGCATGAAACAACGTCTACTGGCTTTCGAAAAAGATACAGATTGTCCAATCTGTCAGGCAAGATAGACCTGCAAGACCATATTTTTTTGCTACACTCGCTATAATTTAATTCTAAGCTGACATTATGAAAAACAATATCTGGTTAGATGGCCTGCGTTCAGTTGCCCGTGTCGGGGAAACGGCTGTCATTGCAGCAAAAGCAGGCTTTAAATACGCCACAGAAAAACCAAGTAACGCCAAGCTGATGCGTGAAACTTTTGAATCCTTAGGTTCAACCTATATCAAGCTTGGACAGTTTATTGCCAGCACACCTTCCTTGTTTCCACGTGAATATGTGGAAGAATTTCAGGGCTGTTTAGATCAGACCCCATCATTGCCTTTTAGTTATGTACAAGGCGTATTGGCCTCTGAGTTTGCAGGTCGAAATTTAGATGAAATTTTTGCTTCCATTGATGAAAAGCCTTTAGCCTCGGCTTCTATTGCACAGGTTCACGCAGCCAAACTCGTGACTGGTGAAGATGTTGTTATTAAAGTGCAAAAACCGGGTGTGGAAACCATTCTGTATACCGACTTGAATGTCTTGCACTGGGCCACCAAGATTTTGGAAAAAGCCGTACCGAAAGTGAAATTTGCATCACTTGCCGATATTGTCGAGGAAATTAAAACTCGGATGGTACGCGAAGTCGACTTTATTGAAGAAGCGCAAAACCTGGATGATTTCGTTAATTATCTGAATATAACGCAAAACCAGAAAGCTACTGCACCAAAAGTTTATCATCAATACTCAACCCGCCGTGTACTGACCATGCAGCGCTTATATGGCGTGCCATTGACCGATTTTGATGTAGTAAAAAAAGTGGCTAAAGACCCATCTCAGGTGCTCATTACCGCCATGAATACCTGGTTTGGCAGCTTGATGATGTGTAACAGCTTCCATGCAGACCTGCATGCCGGAAACCTGATGCTGCTTGAAGATGGCCGGGTCGGCTTTATCGATTTTGGTATTGTGGGCCAGCTAAAACCTGAAGTCTGGACAGCTTGTATCGCCTTCATGGATGCGCTGCAAAAAACCGATTACACCTTAATGGCTGAAAACATGCTGAAAATGGGCATGACGGACAAGAAAATTGATACTCAAGTTTTGGCGGCTGACTTAGAACGTCTGTTCAGTGGTGTCCTTTTGGCTGATCCTCAAGAGTTACTCACTTCCAATCCTGCTGATTTAAACGACATCATGATGGATATGGTGGGAGTGGGCGAGCGTCATGGCATTCGCTTCCCGCGCGACTTTGCCTTGCTGTTTAAGCAAATGCTGTATTTCGATCGTTTTATGCGCATTCTTGCACCATATACAGATATCTATGCAGACCAGAGATTGCAAATGGTGCAAACTCTTGACCCAAATGTATTATTAAAACATTAATTTAATCCCTCCCGGCCTCCCTTTGATAAAGGGAGGAGTGCTTCATTGCTAAAAAATATAAGTGATGAAAGTCCCTCTTTTCTAAAGAGGGATTTAGGGAGATTATTTATAAATATCATATTCTCGAGTGATCAAATGGACGCAATTATCATTGAAGGTTTAAAGGTTGAAACAGTGGTGGGATGTTTCAATTGGGAACGTCAAATCATGCAGCCTTTAATGCTGGATATGACCATCCAGACCAGTCTGGAACAGGCTTCCAATTCGGATCAGCTGGAACATACGCTAAATTACGCTGAAATTTGCGAGATTTCTGCCAAAGTCATTCAGGAAGCCAAGCCTGAATTGATTGAACATGCAGCAAAACTTGTGCTAAATGCGCTTTTTACTACCTTTCCCACAGTAGAATCGATTATGATTACCATCCGTAAGCCTGCCATTATCGCGCAAGCAAATTCTGTAGGAATTCGTCTTGAACGCCACCGAAACGATATTCGCCTTAGCTCTGGCGAGTAATTGTCATCCCCAACAGCATTTTCAAAACGCTATGAAACAAATCTCTGGTTTGGGAGAGGTTCAATTCTCTCAAATTTATGTGATTCCGTGTCGTGATGCGGTGGGGGCGGATTACTGGAATGCGGCGTGTTTGTTAAAAGCTGTAATGTCGGTGGATGATATCATTGCATTATTAAAAAGAATGGAAGCGGATTCTGGTCGGGTACGGCCTTCACATCAAATTTCATTGGATATGGATTTAATTGCCTGGGGACAGGATTTACAGCACATGCAGTTTAATCCTAAAAAGTTGCCGTTGGCTCTAGATGTTAAAATACCGATGCTGGATATTTGGCAAAGTAGCGATTTCCAGCATGAAAATCATCAATTTCCAGTGGTCAATTGGACAAATTAAAATTAATTCCCTTATGTATCAGAAAATTTAGTTGATTAAAAATAGCCTAAGCAAAATAAGATAGCTTGATGACTTAATTTGCTCCACTAGGTAATAAAAATTGAGTAGCAGCATGTGATTAATCCTCAAAAAACCACCAACAGTATTACAATCTAAATGCTATTTAGTGGTAATTGAGATCTATGGGGAAGTGCCAATCATTCTATAAAAAACGCAACCTATAAAGTTGCGTTTTTTATTTCAAGGATTATTTAACGGTAAATAGTAATGGAGCTGACCAAATTACTGCTGGCTGCATAGGTCAGGTTGCTTCCACTAATATTGTTGACGTTAAAGGTAGTCTGCGTTGCACTTTTGATGGTGCCGCTATTGATTTGGCATTGCCCCAAGCTGTTTGTCGTACAGTTAAGATTGCTGCCACCTACAGAGAAACTGCCAGTTACTGTTGCATTCGGCACGGCAAGGTTATTGCTATCGACCACAGAAATGGTCACATTGGCACGCCATGTACCGTTGCGATAACGTAGGGTTGTTGCATTGAGTTTGCTGATATGCGCAATAATACTTGGTACTGGGGTGATGGTCTGTGTGTCTATCAAGTTATAGAGCAATCGGTTTGGGCTACTCATCGGATTTTGAATCAGATTTATAGTACTTTGGTTGAGCAGTTGATCAGTAATACTTTGCGGTGTTGCAGTACTGTTATTTTCTAGCATTGTCGCGACTACGCCTGCAACATGTGGCGAAGCCATTGAGGTTCCGCTGGCAGTTGCTGCCGAGCTATTGCTACCAATCCAAGCAGAGGTAATCTGACTGCCTGGAGCGAAAAGATCGACACAACTGCCATAGTTCGAGTAGCTGGCACGGGTATCGGTTGAATCTGTGGCAGCAACGGTAATGGCTTTGCCCGCGCGAGCAGGAGAGCTGGTACATGCATCGGTATTTGAATTGCCTGCAGCAACCACTGGTACATAGCCGTTATTAAACAGGTTATCTATAGCAGTATCGAGGGTACTATAGGCACTGCCACCGAGAGACATATTCACCACTGCGGATTTTCGACCATTTTGAATAATCCAGTCCAGTCCGGCAATCACACCGCTCATAGCACCTGAGCCTGCACAATCGAGTACCCGTACAGGTACCAAGCCCACATTTTTTGCGATTCCATAAGTACTGCCACCTACAGTGCCAGCCACATGTGTACCATGGCCGTTACAGTCATTGGTGCCATTGTTATCGGCAATTGCAGAATAACCGGTTTGTACACGACCGTTAAATTCCTGATGTGAGGCTAAAATACCGGTATCGACAATATAGGCATTCACCCCAGAACCGGTTTTGTTATAGTTAAATGATTTGCTTAGTGGCAAATTGTGCTGGTCAATACGATCCAGACCCCATACAGGATTGCTTTGCGTGATTGTATTAGTCTGCATCAGAGTATCTTCTTCTACATAACTGACTTGCGGATTTTTCTGCATAGCCGTAAGGAAAGCTGACGTAGCCTGTTCTGGAATACGTACGGCAAAACCACGAATCGCCCGGTTATACGTAAATAAAACTTGCCCCCCATGCTGTTTTGCTATTGCTGCAGCAGCTTGTGCAGGGAGATCTGAACCCGCCTGGAGCACTACAATATACTGGTTCTTGATGGGTGAAGCTGTTGTCGTGCTGGTCAATGTGGGTGCTAATACGGTCGGTGAAGAGTTTGCTGTCGTTGTGCTGGGTGTGGAAACTTGTTGGTTGGTCAGTACTTGATCTTGTTTTACTGCTGTTGTAGCAGCTTTATTCGATGGTGTGCTTACCGCATAAGCCAGGACAGCAACAGCTGAACTTGCTGCAAAGATGGAAATTTTATGGATCCTGTTCATTCGATACTCCTGACCCCAACCATAGCGGCTGAAAATTTAATTAATAAAATAGGGTAATTGTCATGCATTGTTCTGCTCAAAAGATAGCAGAATAAAATGAAGTTTTAATGGCATCATCAAATAATAATTTTTCTCGAAATCTGTTTTTTATTGGTTTTTTAAATGTTTCAATGATGTTTTGGGACGAGAAATATATGTGATTATAAGTTGATTGAGCATAGAATTTTCTTTATTTACTGTTCCAAATTGTTCCTGGAGAAAGATGATCTGGAATTTTTGTTAATAAGTATCGGGTGATTTTTACTTCGTTTTGTAAGCATTTGCTCACATGAATTTAAGGTTATAGCGTCTATTTGAAATACTGGAAATTTTATATGTTGAGTTCAACAAGAACAGGAAGTTCTGCAAAAGAATTATAACAAACAAGCACAAGGACCGTCAGGTACGACAGGAGTTATACCGAGCGAACTCATACGAAAAAGCCCGACAGGATGTCGGGCTTTTTTTATTGTCGACTAATTAATGTGTAATAAGGATGTTACCAAACCTAACGGTCTTCCAGATGGCAAACGTAATCGACAATATCATCCGTGATAATTTTAAATTGGGTTTTTTTAGGCACATAAAAAGATTCACCAGCATGATAGGTTTGGCTCTCTGTATTGTTGCCAATTTGAACCAAACACTTCCCTGAAACAATTTCTATGCGTTCAGCGACCACAGTTTCAAAAACCAGAGGACGCTCTGTGGGCAGAATCACACCTAAGGTTTTTTTTCTTCCATCTGTTAACTCAATTACATGGCTGATAGAACAGCCATCAAAATGGATGTTTGATTTTTTCTGGACAGAGACAAAATTGAACTGGGTAGACATACCTTGCTCCTTAAATTATTTTTGTTGTTAGTTTTTTTGTTCTTTATGCAGCTAATATTTATTTTTATAAAGGATACGAATGAATTTTTTTATATGTTTTGGTCATCGTATTGTATAAATTTTACAAAAATAGAAGCTTTACAGGGTGCTATAAAAACCTATCCATACCATTAAAATTTTAGACACGTGTTGTAAGCAAAAACTCACAAGGAAGCAGCTCTATTTCTGATATTTTGAGATTTATTTTTTGGATAGAAAAGTCTTTTAAAAACAATTTATTGTAAAGGAGTAAGACATATATAAATAATACCCTGCCTATAAAATCCTAAAAAACATCATGTTGATCAGATGATATCTACTAAGAAATCACTTTATTCTGCTGATGAAATATAAAAGCTTAAAAAATCAGACTGGTCTTTGCAATAAACAATGATCTGGCATAAAAAATTGCTCAGGTCAGCAGTGTCATCGACAATTATCCCGTGCTGAACATTTTATTGATGCAATTTTATTGGGGGAGCTCAGAATCTTTCTGCCCATTTTTATCGGAATCAAAGCTTATCCCTTGGGAAAATATGTACTGCTGAGTCTGCTTGCCTGCTTTATCATCATGATATTGATACTGTTCTTGCGGTGGTGGTCTGTATCTTATTGTTTCAGATTATGTATTTTATAGTCGTTCGTTAGAAAAAATCGTGATGAATAGACATAAAAAAGCCCACATTCAAGTAGGCTTAATCATGCAAATGTAGATTAAATATAATAACTGGTCTTGGTCATCAGTTTGGAAATAGCGGTCATGGTAATACGGACCGGTATTGGCAAATCTACACCGCCAGCCTTCAGTGCGGTATCTCGATGATGCAATTCATCTTCATTCATTTGCACCAGTATTTTACGTGAACGTTCATCCTGTTCAGGTAACTGACTGATATGATGCTGTAAATGCAAGCTCACCTGACGTTCGGTTTCTGCCACAAAACCAAGGCTATATTTATCTCCGGCAATACCGGCAATCGCACCCATGCCAAAAGACAGGCCATACCACACCGGATTGAGCAAACTGGTGTGGCTATCCAGTTCTTTTAAACGGTCTTCACACCAGGCCAAATGATCCTGTTCTTCAATTGCAGCTTGTTCCATTTCACGGCGTACATTCGGGAGTTTGGCTGTTAATGCCTGACCATGATAAAGCGCTTGGGCACACACTTCACCACTATGATTGACCCGCATTAAACCGGCCACATGGCGTGCTTCACTGACACCGAGTTTGGTTTCAACTTCATTTCCCGGGTTTTCACGGTGTGCAGAGGTTGTGCCCGGAACCAGGCTGCGTAGTGCCTGGTCAAATGAATGAATAAATTTGTCAATACCGGTATATTGGCGCATAAAATTAATCCTCTAAAGCATCTTGTTGCTGTGCTGCAAGCATGGGCTTGAGCTTAAACAAGAGCCATGTAGTGAAAATGGCGCTTAGAATCGCTGTGATACTAAAAAGTATTTTAATATCAATCTTAAGCACACTTAAGATGATAATAGAAAATATAGCAGAGGATACCATGAATACGGCATTGAGAATGTTGTTTGCAGCAACTACACGTGCGCGATGTGATGGCGGCGAAAAAGCCTGCATCATGGCATAAAGCGGTACGATATAAAAACCGCCACTAATCCCAAGTAATGTCACAGCAAGCATGACATGGTAATAACTCCAGCCTTGGGTAAAGACATCTTTCAAGCTGAGCAATTCACCGCTACGTTCCGGTACAAAAGCCAAACTCGCTGCCAGATAAAAAGCAAACACGGTTAAGCCAATCGCTCCTATCGGAACCATTTTCAAATTGACTTCTGTACCACCAATTCTGCGGCACAATAACGAACCAATGCCAATCCCGACAGAGAAGAACGTTAATAGCAGGCTGACTACATTTTCAGAGGCGTGCAGGTTTTGTTGAGTTAGCTGCGGAATTTGGGTGAGATAGGTCGCGCCATAAAACCAGTACCAGGAATTGCCGAGTAAAATCAGGAACACGATTGGTAAACTTTTGGCATAACCCAGGGTTTGAAAGCTGGTTCTAAAAAAGTTCCAGTCAATGTGTACGTCTGGTGAAGTCACCTTTTGTTTTAAGACAAAACGACTGGAAAAATATCCCAGCAAGGCAATCGTCACAATCGTTAAGCTGATCCACAACAAATTGCCGTCCGAGGCAGAAATGACCGCACCGCCTAAAATCATCCCGACTAAAATGGCAATTGAAGTTCCTGACTGAAATAAGGCATTTCCGGACATCAATTCATTGGGCTTTAAAATTTCTGGCAAAATGGCATATTTGATTGGTCCGAAGAAAGTCGAGTGAGTACCCATTAAAAATAAAGCCACTAATAAAAGCCACAAATGACCGAGTAAAAAACCCGCCGAGCCAATCAGCATAATCACGATTTCGAGAATCTTGATGCCCCGTACAAGTTGTGAACGTTCGTATTTGTCGGCAATCTGTCCGGCTGTGGCAGAGAAAATGAAATAGGGTAAAATAAACAACAAGGCTGCAAGGTTATTCAGTGTGCTTACGCTGGCAGTTTGCTGGTTAATCCAACCATAGGTAATGACCAGTAACAAGGCTTGTTTATACACGTTGTCATTCAGGGCACCAAAAAATTGAGTGACAAACATCGGTAAAAACCGGCGTGTGCCTAAGAGATGTTCATTTTTTTCCATGGTTTGTGGACTTCATTAAGTTTTATTAAGAAATGTGAGCATTTGGTAAAACACTATAAAAATCATGTATGATGTTTTTAACCTATACTTTAGTGAAAATTCCAATAGATTTGAGTTTGTTAGCGAGCTTTCATTGGGCATTTCCATTACAAATATTATATGAGTTTAGAGTTTTTTATGCTTTCGAAACTGAATTTTAAAAAGACGACGCTTACTTTAAGCGTCAATTCCATTTTACAGTGGAACAATGAGCATAAACGATTCGGACTCAGTATTTTACTCATGTTACTGGCTCAACACGGTTTTGCACAAGTGACTCAGCCAAATAGCATCATCACTGAAGCAGAATTTCAGCAACAACTCAAAAATGAAGCTATTCAGCAGCAGGGTGTGGGCAGCCGTGCAGAACTGGAAAAACCAGAGAACATTCAGCAAACCCCGACTGAACCTGATAGCCTGCAAATGCTGGAGCAGCAAGAACAGACCACCCAGCCTCTGGAAGAATTCAAGCCGATTGAATTTGAGGATCTGGAAGAACTGCCGATAACCCCTGTCAATGCAGAAATGGCAAATGAAATTTTTCGGGTTGCTGAAGAGGCGAAACGAGAAGCCCAGCAATATCGTGCCGGTCAGGGCACAGAGGTAGCTGTTTCTGATGCCACACAACAAGAGTTGGTTGAAATTAATCAGGCACCAGTAAATATCGATCAGTTGATGTCGAATATTGAGGCAGACAGCCAGATTGTGGTTGAAGCCAATGCAGCCGGTAAAACTTTACCTGAACTGGCCCCCACTGATGAAATTGAAGAACCGAATTTCTTTAAACGCTGGTTATATAAAATACGCCCGCCGCGTCAATTGAATACTGCCAAGCTGGATCGTATCAGTGCCGATGTGATTATTGTCCCTACACCAAATAGTAGCGACGTTTCAGCCAAAGCTTATGCACAGGCTATGGAAAATCTGAAAGAAAATATCAGAGCTAAACTTTCCAGTTTTACCCGGGAATCTTTTAGTGATTTCCCTTCAGCATTGCCGCAGCTGAGGACATTGTCAAATCAGGCTGCACAAGCCGTCGGCTTTTATAATGCCGAATTTAAATTCGAGAAACTCAGTGAAAGTCGTGTTCGGGTCAGAGTAACGACAAATGCACCGGTACAGATTAAAGCACAGAATATTGAATTTAGCGGTGCAGGAGAAAATCAGCCCCAGTTCCAGGTGATCCGGCTTTTGCCCGATCAGGATGTAGGGGACATTTTCAATCATGGTCTATATGAAGAAACCAAAAACCGTATTAGCGATGCCGCAACCAATAATGGTTACTTTGACAGCTATTGGCGCCTGCATGATGTAAAAGTAGCCCAGCCACAAAATACTGTCGATGTGAACCTGCGCTATGAAACGGGCGAACGCTACAAGTTAGGCCCAGTCGAATTCCGCATGAGTGATCCGTCACAGCCATTTCCAATTGATATGGATGTTCTGCAAAGCATGGTTTCCTGGGAGGATGGTGCCGATTATACTTTCTGGCGTGTCAATGGTTTAGCCAATAACCTCACCAACTCGCGTTATTTTAATTACACTCTGGTGGATGCAATACATCCAGATCCAGTTGAGAAAGCGCTGGAACTGCCGCCCGATATTCAGGCTTTGGTCGATCAGCAAAAAATATCTGAAAGTGAGGCTAGCGTTCAGGATAAAAAACGGGTCGCTTCCGCTAAAGAAGTCACCCAATCTGTAGCCGATGAAACCCAGTTTGCGGGTCAAGAGGAAACTGAAGGGGATGAAAATCTTCGTCAGATGCGTGCACAGCAGGAAACCAAACAATCTGAAGAAGATCGTTTAAAAGTTCAGGCACGTGAAGAGAAGAAAGTTCCAGTGATCGTGACTTTAAATACTGATCGTTTAAATAGTGCAGAACTGGGGGCAGGTTATGGTTCCGATACAGGAGCACGATTACGTGCTCAGTACCGCCGTGCCATCGTCAACCGCCGTGGACATTCTTTTGATGCCAACATGGAAGTGTCGCAAATTCGCCAGTCTATCGACGGACGTTATAATATTCCCTATCACGATCCTATCAATGACTACATCAGTATCGTTGGCGGTTATGAACGTGAAGAACGTGATGACGTGGCACAGGGGAATAGCCTGAAGATTGAATCTGCTGTGGCTGGTGCTGACAGAATTATTAAAAGACCGCGTGGTAGCTGGCAACATACTTTTGGTCTCCGTTATCGTTTGGACCAGATTACCCAACAGGGAACCATTAATACCAATGAAATTCCTGATGCATTTATTGCCAATGCCAATGACCAGCAGCAATCTTTATTGTTGGGTTATGAGGCATCACTTGCGACCAGCGATAAACGGGTCAATCCGGGTAAAGGCTTTAAGCAGACCTATAAGGTCGAACTTGGCAGTGAGTCATTATTGTCTGATGCTGATATGGCTATTCTCAATGCAGGTTGGCGTTTTATTTATTCATTGGGTGAAAATGATAGTCACCAGTTTGTCGGGCGTGGCGATTTGGGTTATATCCTGACCCAGGATTTTAGCAAGGTGCCTTATAACCTGCGTTACTTTACTGGTGGTGACCAGACAGTACGTGGTTTTGACTATAAAAGTCTATCGCCGGAAGAAAATGGATTTAAAATCGGTGGTCAGGCTCTGGCTGTGGGATCATTTGAATATAACTATCAATTTAAAGAAGGTTGGCGTGCAGCCATTTTTAGCGATGTCGGCAATGCTTATGATAAAGATTTCAATACGCCTACTGCATACAGTGTGGGCTTGGGGCTGCGTTGGGCATCGCCAATTGGCCCTATTCGTATAGATGTTGCTTCAGGTATTTCTGATGACAATCATCCAATACGTCTGCATTTCTTTATTGGTTCACAATTATAAATACTGGTTTTTATAAATCTTAGTTTTTAGAGAGTATTATGGCTGAAGTAGAACAGCAACCGGAAACGGAAACACCTAGACCGAAAAAGCGTCGTATTTTAAGGAGTGTGCTATTCACATTACTTATCGTGTTTGTGTTGCTGATTGCTTCTTTCGCCGTGATGTTTAGTACCGATAAAGGCAGCAAGTTTTTACTGGACCGTGTTTTAGAGCGTCAGCAAATTATTCATTATGAATATGAAGGCGGTAATCTGCTCAGCGGTATTATCCTAAAAAATATTTTGGTCACGCTCAAACCTGTAGACGTTAAAATTGACCGAGCAGATGTCACTCTGGGCTGGCGTGCCATTCTTAAAAAAGAAATTCATCTGAATCGTGCCGATGTACGTAATCTGCAAATTATCACCAAACATCCACCGAGTGATAAACCCTTTAAATTTAATGAAATCCGTTTGCCCTTTGTTTTGCGTTTAGATATGGCAGATGTCGATCATCTGCTGATTAAGACTGCTTCGGCAAGTGTCAAGTTTCACGATATTCACCTGAATGACGCGCTTTGGTCAGGTACTGAATTGCAGTTTGAAGATTCCCGGATGGATATGGGTTACCTTTCGGTGAAAAATGCCACGGGCAACATGAAGTTTGAAGGGAAATACCCTTTACATGCTGTGGGTGATCTGAACATACCTGCACTGCATAAAAATCTAAATATTCATGATATTAAAGTAGTTGCAACTGGGTCTTTAGATACGATTCAGGCCGGTGTAGCGACCAATACCCCAGACCTGTTAACCGGTTGGGTGGTACTGCATCCGGTACGCAAACATGTGCCGATGTTTGGCGAGTTAAATTTAAAAAAATATCATTGGCCATTGCTGAAGGAACAAGAATTATATACCAAAAATGGCGTGGCTAAATTTAATGGTGATATTCAGCGTTTAAATATCGATGCCATTACAGATTTAAGCGGTAAAAATATTCCGCAAGGTCAATATAACGGCAGTATGCATACCGACTTGGTGCATCAGCTCGACATTAGCAATTTAAATGGTCAGTTGATGAGTGGTGCGGTGAATGTTGCAGGCGTGGTGAGCTGGAAAAATCATGTCACCTGGGACATGAATGGCCGTGTCGATAAAATTAATCCCAAAGACAAACTGATTCCGCAAATCATTCAGGACTTTTTGCCGCCAAGTCTGGATGCAAAAATTGCATCTAAAGGCCGTTTGCAAGATGGTCTGCATTTAACCGCATTGGTGGATTTTGACCGTTATGAAACATGGAACTTAAAGCTCGATCAGGCGGAGCAGAAAGGCAAAAAACCAAACCCGATGCTGCTCAATGTGGCCTGGCAAAATATTGATCGTGCCGTGCCTTACGTGGGCTGGTTAAGCAGTAAATCGGGCGATGTAAAATTAGCGCTGGTTGAAGGCAAGCAGGATATTCATGTCGCCACTACAGTGACCAAAAATGATAAGGGCAGGTTGCCTGAAGGCTTGTATACTGCCCAGCTCAATTTCAAAAATAATGACTTGAATATCCCGAGTTTTAGTTATGTAGCAGGTAAAGGTAGTTTAAGCGGTAGTGCCAAAGTAGATTTGCCGACCAAAAAACGTCAATTGAAATGGAATGCCATTCTCAATGCCAAAGATTTTAATCCACAAACTGTTGCGGTGGCTGCACCGGTGAATCTGCTCAATGGACAGGTAAAAGCCAATGGTTTTGCCAAACCGAATCAGCAGATTATTCATTTGAATGCGATTAATTTAACCGGTCGCCTGGCGCAGCAAAATAACAACGAAACTGTACGCTTAACTGGTCGTAGCACCATCGCCCTTTTATTTAATACCCAAAAAGCGGGTGGTGCATTTAAAAGTTTTGCTGTCAATTATGATGGCGCACTCAATGCCAGTCAAATTCCGGCCAGCGAAGGCATGCTCAAGTTCAAGATCTCCGGTACACCTGAACTGGTTAAAGTCGATGAACTGAAACATTCAGGTATTGCCGGAAAAATTTATGCCAGTGGTCTGGTCTATCTTAAAAATGGTTTGGGCTGGAATATCAATGCCTCTTTAGTACGTTTTAAACCGCATTATTTTGTCTCATCTGTGCGCGGTGAATTGTCCGGTAACGTGAAAACTGAAGGGGTTTGGTCGGACAACTTAAAACGTATTAATATCCAGAAACTGAATATAGCCGGTATCATCAACAATAAACCTGTTCGCGGAACAGGAAATCTAGCGATGGTGATTAATTCAAATCAAAAAGGCTTCCTGCCACAACAGTTTGAAGCGAACAACTTGTATCTTTCTTATGCCAAAAACCAGCTTCAGGCCACAGGCAATGCACAGAATCTAAGGCTGAAAATCAATGCGCCGGCCTTGTATGAAATATACAGTGGACTTCGTGGCCGTGCTTATGGCTATTTAAATGTGCAATCACAACCACGCCTGCAAGCGACGGCCAATCTGGCGGTAGATGATTTCGGTTTTAACCAGTTATTCAGTGTTAAAAAATTACGTGTACAAGGCGAGCTGCCGACTTCTGAGTCGGCTCCGACCTTGATGACTGCAAAAATGGAAAACTTGCGTAGTGGTAAGCGTGAGATTCAGCAGGGTGAAATTTCACTGGCCGGAACGCGTAAGGCCCATATCCTGAAAGTACAAGCACAAAACAGACTGTCTAAATTTTATGTGCAATTGGCTGGTGGTTTTAATGCACAGAATGACTGGTTGGGACAAATCCAGAAAGGTGATTTTGACTCCTTGCGCGCACGTTTGGTACAACGTCAAAATGCCTCAGTGATTTACAGTTCTGCCAAAAGCGAATTGTTTGTCGGTGCACATTGCTGGTCGAGTCAACAAAGCCAGTTGTGTTTTGACCAACCGATTCGGGTCAGCAAAACCAGAGGTAATGTTTCATTTATTACCCGTAATGTCGATTTAAATGACTTTGCTGCTTTTATGCCAGAAGGTCTGGAAATTACCGGTAAGGTCAATGGTTATACCAAAGCCACTTGGGCACAAGGCAGCAAGCCAAAAATTGATGCCAGACTGGTGACACGCAGTGGTGTGATCGGGCTCGCCGCTGAAGATCCACAAGATATGGGTTCTACACTAAATTATAATGAAATTGCAGTGGTGGCAAAAAGTGTAGCGACGGGGCTACAGGTTCGTTTAGATGTTAAAACCCCTGAAATTGGTACCGGTTATGTCAATGTCATTATCGACCCTTATAAAGACAGGATGCCGATGCGCGGTGAGATCGCCTTCGATCAGGTACAACTGAAAGTCTTTAAACCGTTTATGCGAGATGTCCGTTCCCTGGCGGGCAACTTGTCTTTTGCTGGAAAAATTAGCGGTACTTTAACGCAGCCTTTGCTGAATGGTGAAATGCGCCTGAAAGATGGTGCGATCAGCATGATTTCCTTGCCGGTGAATTTAACCAATATTCAGGTCTATTCTTCCATTCGCCAGGATCACGCTACCATTAACGGTGCATTTAATAGTGGTCAAGGTGCAGGTGCATTGACTGGTAGTGTAAATTGGAAAGATGATCCCCGCATTCAGTTGCATTTAAAAGGTGAAAACCTGCTTATACGTCAGGCGCCGTTAATTACCGCCGTGGTTACGCCGGATTTGTCTTTAGATGTGCTGCCATTTAAGAAGAAATTAAGCTTAAACGGTAAGGTGGATGTACCACGTGCCTTAATTTCGATGCCTGAAGCTTCAGCACCGGTAATCAATGTATCTTCAGATGTACGAATCGTGCGTGAAGGACAAGACCAGCTTGCAATATTAAGGGCAGCCCGTCCTTGGGATATTCGTGCCGATGTCATGGTTAATTTAGGTAATCAGGTAATTTTCCAGGGCTTTGATAGTCGTATTCCACTGGCCGGCCGTTTGTATCTTTCACAACGTGGACTTGAAACCGCCATGCGTGCTAATGGTGCAATTGGGGTCAGTCAACGGGTAAAAATTGAAGCCTATGGACAAAGTCTGGATTTGAATCGTTCGATTGCACGTTTTAACGGTCCTTTATATAACCCGACCCTGGATATCGATGCCAATAAGACTGTACAGGGTAGTCTGGTTGGGGTGCGTGTAACAGGTACAGCCACCAGTCCGAATATTCAGGTCTATAACGATGCCGGATTGTCTGAACAAGAAGCCTTAAATGCCATCATTACCGGCCGTATTAATGAGGGGGCTAGTGGTATTAGTCAGGAAGCGGGCTTTAAGTCCGATGTCAATAATACCATTGCGGCTGCCGGAATCAGTATGGGCTTAGGCGGTACACGCGCTCTCACCAACCAGATTGGACGTACTTTTGGTCTGAGTGGTCTGGCGTTGGATGCACAGGGAACGGGAGACGATACTCAGGTCAGTGTGACAGGTTATATTACACCGGATCTGTTCATCCGTTATGGTGTAGGGGTGTTTACACCGGTGAATAAATTGACCTTGCGTTATCAAATGAATAAACGCTTGTATCTGGAAGCGAGCCAATCGCTAGAACGTGCGATCGACGTGTTCTATAACTGGCGCTTCTAATGGCTTGAGAAAATAAATTCTCAAGTATTTGTTATATTCAAAATTTTATCAACATCGGTCTGCATTGTTTTTAGCAGTGTAGACCATATATAGCTTGTTGCATCATTTCGGACTTAAAGACAAGTGTTGCATTTGTGGTTTTAGCCACAACAAAATATCTCATCATCAGTTACACAAATAAGGATAGTTCACTATTGAATAACACTGTCGAATGTTTGAGCATGATATTTGATTGATCAAACAAGTGATGGATTGTCATGATAGATGAAGAAAAACCTTTAGATTTTGACGATGATAATGAGCCTCAAGATTTCGAAGATGAAGAATTTATCGACGATAAGAGAGAGGAAGAGATGTACAACACGATTACTAAAGATGGCTCAAGTGTTGACCCTGCAGATGATGGAACTCGTCATATTCGACCTGAAGATGGGGATCCGATAGAAGTTGAAGAGTAAAGAATAGCCCAATTCAATATTGGGCTATTTATTTTCTGTGAGGTGGTGGACATGAATGAAACAATATTTCCAATCCCCCGATTCTGACCTCAGCAATGTCACTCGCAACGTGCATCATTGAAACTAAAATTAATGAACTGGTAGATCAACTACTCAATAAAACACCCTAATTTAGCGCATCAGTGTTTTAAAATCCAAAAAAAGCGAGAGTTAAACTCTCGCTTTTTTTAAATCATACTTGCAGTCGGCAAGCGCGATTTAAAAATTATAGTGCTACGATGTTTACAGCATTCGGGCCTTTTTGACCTTGAGCGATGCTGAATTCAACTTGTTGGCCTTCAGCCAAAGTTTTGAAGCCATTACCAGTGATTTCGCTGAAATGAGCGAAAACGTCAGGGCCATTTTCTTGTTGAATAAAACCAAAACCTTTAGTTTCGTTAAACCACTTAACAGTACCTTTTACAGTATTAGACATAATAAAATCCTTAAAAATGTTTTTAGCTTATTGAAAAGCCAGATAATTTAACTTGAAAATAAGAATGGAACTTTAAATCTGAAAAACGAAGGATTATGACTAAAACTGCGAAATACAAGAAGATTTACCAGAGCAAACTATTTTTCTAGTTGGCTTTAAGCATACAGTTATGTATGAAATTATGCAAATGAATAGCTACCTATTGCTGCATTTTATAGCTTAAATTTGTAACTTAATAATTATATTTAATTAAATTAATAACTTAAAGATCAGTTAAAAATAAAAAAATCAATTCAAAGTCTTTTTTAAAACCATGAACTTAAAATAGAGCTTATTTTTATGTACTTGATTTTAGTTTGCTCATGATTTTTGGGGATATCTTGTTTTGATGATTTCGTATTTTCATGAACTTTGATTATGATAGGGGGCAATAGGAGAACATTGATGAAAAAGTTATTCACTTTGATGGCATTGGTTGCCTTGGTGGGCTGTGCTGAAAAGAAGCCGCTAACACCTGAAGAGCAGTGGAAAGGCTATTGTACGAGTATGGGTAATGCGGCAAACAATATTATGTATGATCGTCAAAATACCATTACCAAAGAGGCCGCTATAGAACACGCCAACAAGATTGAAGATGAAATCACCAAAACCTTTATTCTGGATATTATTGAACAGGTCTATGCATTTCCTATAGATGAAATTAGTAAAGATCCAGAAGCCAGCCGTAATCAATTTAAGCAGAAAATAACTGAAAAATGTATCGCTACGCCGCATGATAAAATGCCGAATTACAAACCGTTCTAATGAACGGTTTTTTATTGGGTGACTTAAAATAGCCTGAGTATATTGATCAGCATAAATTGTGACATTTGCTTCATTAAAAATATGGAAAAACTTATCTTGTTATTGAATAATGAAATCAAGAATTATAATGACTGGAGTAGAAATATGGATGTGATTGGCTACTTACATCATGAAGATTTGCTCTTGGAAGATGAGCACGGTGTAGCAATTATTGGTGGTGCAAATTATGTCCTGAGTGTGGGAGATAAAGTGTTTCTGCGCAGAAAATTGGCAGATCAGCATTATCCTCGTTATTTAGTTGATATTTCATTCGCCAGTAATCAACATCAAGGCCTGTTTGAAGATGAATGTGCAGTTAAATTTACCGGGAATCGTACAGAATTAGCTCAATATTTAACAGCTACCACTGTCCACTAAGGTTGAATATTTTTATAGAAGCAAAACAGGCAACATGGAGTTGTCTTTTTTGTGTTGAATGTTCCATTAAAAGTAACTTTTTTCATCATCAAAAAGCTTTAAAAGTGAAGGATTTGCTTATTGTGTAATCGATATGGGCATTATTTAGCTATAAAATAATGGGCATCACAAAGAAACACTGTAGTTGCATTAACTTTTAACTGGAATTTTAGTAAAATTTAGCAGTCCATATTATTTGCGAAGCTTTGCATAAGCTGGAATTCGTAAATAATTTTTTAAAAAAGAGGAATAACACTGTGCTAGAAGCTTACCGCCAACACGTTGCAGAACGTGCCGCACTCGGAGTCCCACCGAAGCCACTTGACGATGCTCAAACAGCTGACTTGGTTGAACTATTAAAAAATCCACCAGCTGGAGAAGAAGCATTTTTAGTTGACTTGCTTGAAAACCGTGTTCCAGCAGGTGTTGACCAAGCTGCTTATGTTAAAGCTGCTTTCTTGGCTGCTGTGGCAAAAGGTGAAGCGACTTCGCCATTAGTTTCTAAAGAACGTGCGGTTTACTTACTGGGTACTATGCTTGGTGGTTATAACGTTGCGCCTTTAGTTGAACTTTTAGACAATGCAGAATTATCAGGTTTAGCTGCTGATGCATTGAAAAAAACTCTTCTTGTATTTGATGCATTCCATGACGTAGCTGACAAAGCGAAAGCGGGCAATGCAAATGCACAAGCTGTTATGCAGTCTTGGGCTGATGCTGAATGGTTCACTAGCCGTAAAGACGTTCCAGAAGAAATTAAACTCACTGTATTCAAAGTTACTGGTGAAACTAATACTGATGACTTGTCTCCAGCTCAAGATGCTTGGAGCCGTCCGGACATCCCATTACATGCAAATGCGATGTTGAAAAACGAACGTGATGGCATCAATCCTGAAAAACCAGGTGAAGTTGGTCCATTAAACCAAATTAAAGAACTTGTTGCGAAAGGCAACCAAGTTGCTTACGTCGGCGACGTAGTTGGTACAGGTTCTTCTCGTAAATCTGCAACTAACTCTGTTCTTTGGTTCTTTGGTGACGAAATTGCTCACATCCCGAACAAAAAAGACGGTGGTTACTGCTTAGGTGGTAAAATTGCTCCGATCTTCTTCAACACAATGGAAGATGCTGGTGCGTTACCAGTCGAGATCGACGTTACCAACATGAACATGGGCGACGAGATCACACTTAAAATCGACCATGCTGCTGCTAAAGTAACTGCATTCAAAGATGGCGCTCAAATTGCCGAGTCTGAACTCAAAACTCCAGTGTTGTTAGATGAAGTACGTGCTGGTGGCCGTATCAACCTGATCATTGGTCGTGGTTTGACTGGTAAAGCGCGTGAAGCTTTAGGTCTTGCACCTTCAACTTTATTCCGTACTCCAGTTCAACCTGAGAATACTGGTAAAGGTTTCACTCAAGCTCAAAAAATGGTAGGTCGCGCTTGTGGTCTTCCAGAAGGTCAAGGTGTTCGTCCAGGTACTTACTGCGAACCTAAGATGACAACTGTTGGTTCTCAAGATACAACTGGTCCTATGACTCGTGACGAATTGAAAGACTTGGCTTGCCTAGGCTTCTCTGCTGACCTAGTAATGCAATCTTTCTGTCACACAGCTGCGTATCCAAAACCAGTTGACGTACAAATGCAACACACGCTTCCTGATTTCATCATGAACCGTGGTGGTGTTTCATTACGTCCAGGTGACGGTATTATTCACTCTTGGTTAAACCGTATGCTTCTTCCAGATACTGTTGGTACTGGTGGTGACTCACATACTCGTTTCCCAATCGGTATTTCATTCCCAGCAGGTTCTGGTCTTGTAGCGTTCGCTGCAGCGACTGGTGTTATGCCACTAGACATGCCTGAATCTGTTCTTGTGAAATTCAAAGGTAAAATGCAGCCTGGTATCACTCTACGTGACCTTGTACATGCGATTCCTTACCGTGCGATCCAAGAAGGCGATCTTACTGTTGAGAAAAAAGGTAAGAAAAACATTTTCTCTGGTCGTATCCTAGAAATCGACCTGACTGAAATGGAAACTGAATTAACAGTAGAACAAGCATTCGAACTTTCTGATGCTTCTGCTGAACGTTCTGCTGCTGGTTGTTCAATTACGCTTTCTGAAGAGAAAGTTGCTGAATACCTCCGTTCTAACATCACTATGTTGAAATGGATGATTTCTCAAGGTTATGGCGATGCGCGTACTATGGCTCGTCGTGTTGAGAACATGGAAAAATGGTTGGCGAATCCATCACTTCTTAAAGCTGATGCTGACGCTGAATACACTAAAGTGTATGAAATCGACCTAGCTACAATCACTGAACCTGTTCTTTGCTGCCCGAATGATCCAGATGACGCGAAACTTCTTTCTGACGTTCAAGGCGTTAAGATTGATGAGGTATTCGTTGGTTCATGTATGACGAATATCGGTCACTTCCGTGCTGCGGGTAAATTACTTGATAAAGTACCTGGTGGCGTATTGTCTACTCGTTTATGGTTGGCTCCGCCAACTCGTATGGACGAGCACCAATTGATGGAAGAAGGTTTCTATAACATTTATGGTAAAGCTGGCGCTCGTACTGAAATGCCAGGCTGTTCATTATGTATGGGTAACCAGGCACGTGTAGCTCCGAACACAACTTGTGTATCGACTTCTACTCGTAACTTCCCGAACCGTTTAGGTCAAGGCGCTAACGTTTACTTAGCTTCTGCTGAACTTGCATCTGTTGCTGCTGTACTTGGTAAATTACCAACTCCAGAAGAATACCAACAATATGCAGCTCAAATTGACAGCATGTCGGCTGATATCTATCAATACTTGAACTTCGACAAGATGGGCGAGTATACAGATGCTGCTAAAGACATCGATACTAAGAAAATTGCTGCTGCTCAATTGTCTTAATTGATTAAGTAGTTGAGAATAAGGGCTGATTTATCAGCCCTTATTTTTTGGAGTAATGACAAATATAGAGAGTTGGTATTCTGGGCTTTTTAAAAGCCTCAATGAATTTATACAAACGTCTGATCTTTGCTGAAAAGTAATATTTCCAAGCACTCTAATAGAACAATGACTTTAAATATTCTAGGACTTACGCATTGACAGATTCAAAAAAGTATTAAAATGCTTTATAAAGTATCTGTGATCAGACGAATTAAACATGCTTCTACAGCAACTTGTACATTACCCA